>PKCT01000109.1 GCA_002862325.1 Phycisphaerae bacterium | reverse complement strand
CGCCGCCGCGCAGGTCGCTTGCGAAGCCATCGAACAGATGGCGTCCAAGTGCAAAGGCAAGGCCGATCTCAAGAAGATCGCCACCGTGAGCGCGAATCACGACACCGCGATCGGCGAGATGGTCGCCGAGGCGATCGACAAGGTGGGCTATGAAGGCGTGGTCGAGGTCGAGGAGGGCAAGGCCTCGGAAACCACGCTCGACTACGTCGAGGGCATGAACTTCGACAAGGGCTATCTCAGCCCCTACTTCATGACCGACCCGAAGCGGGCCGAAGCCGTTCTCGAGAAGCCGATGATCCTCATCCATGAGAAGAAGATCTCGAATCTCGCCGACCTGCTTCCCCTTCTGAACAAGATCGCCGGTGCGGGACGTCCGCTCCTGATCATCGCGGAGGACGTCGACAACGAAGCGCTCGCCGCGCTCGTGGTGAACCGCCTGCGAGGGGTCCTCGAAGTCTGTGCCGTCAAGGCACCCGGGTTCGGCGATCGACGGAAGGCCATGCTCGGCGACATCGCAGCCCTGACCGGCGGAACCTTCTTCAGCGAGGATCTCGGCCGAAGCCTCGAGGACGTCGAGGTCGGTGAGATGGGTACCGCTCGCAAGGTCGTCGTCACCAAGGACGAGACGACCGTCATCGAGGGAGCGGGCAAGAAGAAGGACATCGAGACCCGCGTCGGCCAGATTCGAACGCAGTACGAGCGTTCGACGAGCGATTACGACCGTGAGAAGCTTCAAGAGCGACTCGCGAAGCTCACCGGCGGCGTCGCCATCATCTCGGTCGGCGGAGCCACCGAGATCGAGATGAAGGAACGCAAGGACCGGGTCGACGACGCCCTCTCCGCGACCCGGGCCGCCGCGAAGGAAGGCTATGTGCCCGGTGGCGGCGTGTCGTTCCTTCGAGCGGTGGATGCCGTGAACGAAGCCCGACGCAAGGGTAGGGGCGACGAGCGATACGGCTACGACATCGTGGCCGTCGCACTTGAGGCACCGACCAACCGCATCGCGACCAATGCGGGCACGGACGGGGATCTCGTTGTCTCCAAGGTGTCCGAGTTGAAGGGTGCGATGGGTTTCAACGCAGCGTCCGGCGACTATGTCGATCTCGTGAAGGGCGGCATCATCGATCCGGCGCTCGTGGCGACGACGGCGCTTTCGAACGCCGCGAGCGTGGCCGGCCTGATGCTGACCACCGATGTCGTCCTCACCGAGCTCAAGGACGACGATACCCCGGTCAACGGCGCGATCAGCTGATCGCCCGGTCGACACCCAACCGATCGTGGGATCGGTCGAGACCGCGAATCTCGACCGATCCCCCACCATCGGCAATGCCAATCAACGAATCGATGTCCGCATGACCACGACCCGCTGCTACTACGAAGTCCTGTCCGTCGAACGGACTGCAAGCGGAGACGAGATCAAGCGTTCGTACCGAAGGCTCGCCATGAAGTATCACCCGGACCGCAATCCGGGCGATCAGGAGGCGGAGCTCGCGTTCAAGGAGTGCGCCGAGGCGTACGAGGTCCTCTCCGATCCCGACCGAAGGGCCCGTTACGACCAGTTCGGACACGAGGGTCTTCGAAGCACGCCGGGTCACGACTTCAACCGGATGAACGTCGAGGACATCTTCTCGATGTTCAACGACATCTTCGGGGGAGGCGGCGGTGGCGGACGTCAACGACGGGGGCCCGCCCGCGGATACGACCTTGAGACCTCGGTGGAGATCACGCTCGAGGAGACCCTGGAGGGAACCAGTCGCGAAGTCGAGTTCCGCCGGCTCGACGTCTGCCAAGCCTGCGAAGGCAGTGGTGCGAAGCCCGGTACGCGACCGATGAAGTGCCCTTCGTGCAAGGGCGTCGGCCAGGTGGAGCAGGCCGGTCTCGGCGGTATGTTCCGGATGGTGACCGCGTGTCCGAACTGCCGCGGTCGCGGTGAGGTCGTGGCGGAACACTGTCCGGAGTGTCGTGGTCGCGGTCGGGTTTCGGTACAGAGGACTCTCGAGGTCAAGATTCCCAAGGGCATCCGACACGGTCAGGTCATTCGAGTCCAGGGCGAGGGGGAACCGCCTCGCCCGGAGGACCAGCCGGACGGAAGCGGCCTTCGGGGCGATCTGCACGTGGTCATCGCCATCGAGGACCACGAGTGGTTCCAGCGTGACGAGGACGATCTCGTCACGGTCGTCCCGATGGCGTTTGCCCAGGCCGCCCTTGGCGCCAGCGTCGAGGTCAATCTTCTGGGCGGCGGGACCACGGAACTCAAGATCGAACCGGGAACGCAGCACGGGGAGGTCATTCGCCTACCCGATCTGGGCATTCCCAACCTGCGACACCCCGACCACCGGGGAGACCTCGTCGCGATTCTCCAGCTCGTGGTGCCCAAGAAGCTCGACGACACGCAACGCGAACTCCTGACACAATTCGCGGAGACCGAGGAGATCGATGTCGATCATTCGGCTCCCGGGTTCTGGAGTCGTCTGAAGAACCACTTCTCCTGACGGCCGCTCCGTCCGATTGGAACACAGACATGACGACCGAACCAAACCTTGAGGATCACGAGCCGACCGATCAGGATGGAGATCCGGTCGTGGATCTCGTCCAGATCGAGGAACAGCTCGCGTCGCTCGGACTCTCCGAAGCCGCGATGTCCGCGATGACCGAGAGTGAAGCCCGAATGATCTGCGAGCTCGCGGCTTCGCGACAGCAGGCCGAGGACGCCCGGGTCCGAGCCCTCGCGGACTTCCGAAACTATCAACGACGTTCGATCGAGAACGAGGCCAGGGCCCGCCGCGACGGCGTCACCAGCTTCGCCAAATCGCTTCTCTCCGCGATCGACCACTTCGACCTCGCACTCCAATCGGCGGATACCTCATCGTCCGTGGAGACCTTCGCCGAGGGGATCAAGATCGTCCGCCGGGAAATCGGCCGAGCGTTCGAGGCGAACGACATCGTCGAAATCGCACCGGAGGCCGGCGCTGCGTTCGAACCGGGACGACACGAATCGATTGGCGTGATGCCGGGAGATGGAGCGCTCGAGGCGGGAACCGTGGCCGCCACCGTCTCGGCCGGCTACCTTCTCGACGAGGTGGTGCTCCGACCGGCGAGAGTGATGCTGGTCGCGGAGTCGGACTGAGCCTCGCACGGATCCCACGATGCCGACCTACGACTACGTATGCGACGCCTGCGGGTACGCCTTCGAGCACTTCCAGTCCATCACCGCGAAACCGGAACGAACATGCCCCTCCTGCGGAAAGCGGAAGCTCCGGAGGCTGATCGGCACCGGTGCGGCGATTCTGGTGGGCGGGCGAGGCGGCTCGAGCGAAGCCGCGGAACCGCCCTCGGATGGGGGTAAATCCAAGACCGACTCGGATTCCACCTCGGATTCGACGCCGAAGTCCGAGGAGGCGCCGAAGGAACGGCAGATCTCCGGTTCGACCTCGACCCCTACCCATGAAGCCCGCGAGGGTCGCGGCGTGGGAAACCTGGTCGACGCCGCGCGACGTCAGCGCAAGGAGTCGGAGGCGTCGACCAAACCGAAGAAGTCGGAGCCGGATCCGAAGCCCAGCAAGAAGAAGACCAAGTCCAAGGTCAAGGCAAAGACGAAGAAGACCGTACGGACCTCGAAGACCTCCAAGAAGTCCGGGTCTCGCGGTCGTTCCTGAAGAAAATCGCCCCCGAAGATCGCCACATGTCCACAAGATTCACCGGTCGCATTCTCTCCCACCTCGCCCATCAGGGATATCGACCGAGCCCGATCGACGAGATCGCCGAACAGATGCGCGTCGGCGAGGAGGACCGCTCGGATTTCGACGCCGCGATCAACCAGCTTCGCACGGCCGACCGGATCGAGATCGGCTCCGACGACCGTCTCCGTCTCCCCGCCTACGACGATGAGATGGAGGGACGGATCAAGGTCACGCAGAAGGGATACGCCTTCGTCCGCCCGGACGTACCACGGCGAGAGGGCGACCTCTTCATCCCTCCGGGTGACACGCTGGACGCGTTGACCGGCGATCTCGTGCGATGTCGGGTCCTTCGTCGATCTGGAGGACACCGTGGCCAGGGACGGGGCGCTGCGGAGGCCGCCCGACGTGGCGTCACCGGCCGGGTGGTCGATGTCGTCGAGCGGGCGCGGACGACCTTCGCTGGAGAAGTGATCCAACGCGGAAGACACTTCCTGATCGAACCCGACGGCGATGAACTGAAGGCCCCGGTGGTCGTCCGAGATCCTCACGCCAAGAATGCCCGGCCGGGCGACAAGGTGCTCTTCGAACTCGTCATCCATCCGGACGAGCACGGCATGGGCGAGGCCGCGATCACCGAAGTCCTCGGATCGGCGGGCGAGCCCGACGTCGAGACCCAGGCGGTCATCGCGGCCCACGGTCTCCGAGAGGTCTTCGAGCCCGCGGTGCTCGAAGAGGCCCGTACCGCCGCCAGCGCATTCGAGGCGGACTCCGACGCCGCCTCCCAAGGCCGGGAGGACCTTCGGGATCGACTGATCTTCACCATTGATCCTCCGGACGCCCGCGACTTCGACGATGCGATCTCGATCCACTACGACGAGGCCGAGGACGAATGGGAACTCGGCGTGCACATCGCCGACGTCGCCCACTTCGTCTCGGCGGATGGCGAGATCGACCAGGAGGCGGCACGTCGCGGCAACAGCGTCTATCTGCCGCGGCACGTGATTCCGATGATCCCGGAAGTACTCTCCAACGGGGTGTGCAGCCTCCAGGCCGACGTCGACCGATTCACCAAGTCCGCATTCATCAGGCTGAACGGCAAGGGACGGGTGCTGGACACCCGCCTGTCTCGATCGGTGATTCGCTCGCGAAAGCGCTTCACCTACCTCGAAGCCCAGGCGCTGATCGACGGCGACCTGCGGGAGGCGAGGCGACACACCCGTTCCGAGCCCGTCTACGACCCGGACGTCGTTGAGGCACTGCGGCAGGCCGACCGACTCGCCAAGATCATTCGGCGCCGCCGGCTCGATTCCGCGATGCTGGTCATCGGCCTTCCCGAGTTCGAACTGGTCTTCGACGAGGACGGGCGGGTGGCCGATGCGGTCCCCGAAGACGACGCCTACACCCACACCATCATCGAGATGTTCATGGTGGAGGCGAACGAGGCGGTCGCCCGGACGTTCGCGGATCTCGATCTTCCGCTGCTGCGGCGTACCCACCCCGAACCGACGTTCCACGATCTCGAGGAGCTTCGCCAGTACAGTCGCGTCGTCGGCTTCAACCTGCCGGAGGAACCGGATCGCAGGGATCTCAAGGCGCTGCTGGACGCGACGAGGGACACGCCGTCGGCCCGAGCCATCCACTTCTCGGTGCTCAGGACGCTGACCAAGGCGGTCTACTCGCCGGCTCTGGTCGGACATTTCGCGCTCGCCAGCGACCACTACGGCCATTTCACGAGTCCCATCCGCAGATACCCCGATCTCACGGTGCATCGTGCGATCGATGCCTTCCTCGACCACACCGAGAATGGGACGCGAATACCCGGCGGCAAGGGACGAAGCAAGCTCGAGCGCATCCTCGAGGGCGATGGTCGTATTCTCGACGAGGATCGTCTCTTGGAGATCGGACAACACTGCTCGGAGACCGAGGTCAACGCCGAACAGGCGGAACGACAGCTCCGAACGTTCCTGGTGATCCAGTTCATCGCCGAACATCATCTCGGCGACGAGATGCCAGGCGTGGTCACCGGAGTCAGCCCGTCCGGCGGCGTCCACGTCAGCATCAATCGATTCCTGGTCGACGGATTCGCCCGCACTTCGGACATCACCAACGGCGGAACCCGCGCAGATCGTTGGGATCGCGACGAACGATCGGGACGCCTCGTCGCCAGCCGGAGCGGTGCGAGCATCGGCTTGGGCGACGCGGTGACGGTTCAGATTCTTCGAGCCGATCCGTCCGCTCGCCAGCTCGATCTTGCCATCGTCGGACTGGTGGAACGGGCACCGATGGTCGCGACCGGCCGTGGAGGCCGTCGAAGCAGTCGCGGCATCCGGACCGATGGTCGCCACGACAAGAGTGGCGGTCGAGGGCGCAAGGGACGAGGCGGTAAGGGCGGAGGCAAAAGCCGCGGAAAAGGCGGGCGTCGACGCTGATGCTCACGTCAGAATGACGCGAGGAACGCCTCCTCCTCCGGTGTGACCCAGGCGTTGCCGAGGGCCATCGATTCCAACACGCCATCCCGGAGGAACCGAGCGGCATCGAGGTCGTTGTCCTCAAGGCATCCTCGGACGGCGTCGAGCAGTTCACTGGTGGTGGTGGTGGTGGCTTCCGGCATCGGTCTATCTCCTCGGGGGACCTGCTGGAGCAACGCTCGCTCCAACCCCGGGTAGTCGAGGATCGACTCGCCATGACAGGAGAAAGGGCCGCGATCGAAGATCTGAGCCGCGAACGGGGTAGGGTTGCGTCGACCACCTGGGGCCCCGCACGATCGGATCAAAAATGGCTCTGATGCATGGACTTACCATCGCGGCAGCTTTTCTCTCCCATCAACTCTCCTCCACGGATCTCGTCGAAATGCACATCGACGAGATCGGGATCCCGATTCCGATCCCCCCCGTCGTGCTCGACGGAACGGGCTTTGGATGTTCCATCGTGGCATGGTCCGGCCAGGTTCTGGTCGGGGTGGACGGGCGTCGAGACGGGCCTCGATACCCAGGCATGGTGGCCTGCTATGCGCGGGCCGGATCGAAGTGGCAATGCCGCGAGATTCTTCGAAGCCCCGAGTCGGCCCAGGGAGACGAGTTCGGCTCGGAGATGGCCATCGGTCGTCGACGGCTCCTGGTCGGAAGTCCGGGGGCGGCCGACCAACGTGGCCTTGCCTGGTGCTTCCATTGGTCACCGCCTCAAGGCTGGATCGCGGCGACGTCGCTCCGACCACGAGACACGGATCCGGGTGACCGATTCGGTG
>PKCT01000119.1 GCA_002862325.1 Phycisphaerae bacterium | reverse complement strand
CTTCGGTGGCAACTACGGCTGGAACACCCCCGCCTTCAACGCCTTCGGTGGCAACTACGGCTGGAACACCCCCGCCTTCAACGCCTTCGGTGGCAACTACGGCTGGAACACCCCCGCCTTCAACGCCTTCGGCGGCAACTACGGCTGGAACACCCCCGCCTTCGACGCCTTCGGCGGCAACTACGGCTGGAACGCCCCCGCCTTCAATGGCTTCGGCGGCAACTACGGCTGGAACACCCCCGCCTTCGACGGCTTCAACGGCAATTTCGGATGGAGCAGCCCGTTCTTCGGCGGTTACACCGGAAGCTTCGGGTGGAACGCCCCCGCCTGGAATACGGGCAACACCTGGAACCAGAACGGCTTCGAAGCGACCGGCTACGCGCCCGCGCCCAAGCCGCCCGCTGGTGGCAACCCCACCCAGAACTTCGCCGGTCCGATGTCCTGGGACGGCACCCCGGCGACCTACGCCGCCTGATCACTCAGCTCGAACGTCTTCAACGCGGCACGACGGCCTTCCGTCGTGCCGCGTTGACTGCGCGATCCGACTACCATTCGCGGATGCTCCTCACCGAGAGCCAGGACATCGCCGGAGCCACCGCCGCAGCCGAGAGGGTCGTGGAGGTCCATCGACGCCTGGTGGAGCTTCTGCGGGCGGGGCAGACCCTCGCGGAGATCGACGCCTTCGTGGGGTCGACGCTTCGATCGCTCGACTCCGAGAGCGCCTTTAAGCACTATCGCGTTCGTGGGCACCCCCCCTTTCCAAGCGAGGCGTGCCTCTCGGTGAACGAATGCATCGTCCACGGCACCCATGACATGACCACGACGCCGATCGCCCCGGGCGACCTCGTCTCGATCGACATCGGGGTTCGGCACCAGGGCTGGATCGGCGACGCCGCCTGGACCTACGTGATCGAAGCGACGGACGACGTCTCCATGCGGTTGGTCCAGAGTGGTCGGGAATCGCTTCGCCTCGGGGTCGACGCTATGCAACCCGGTCGTCCGCTCGTGGATTGGGCCA
Organism: Phycisphaerae bacterium; assembly: GCA_002862325.1. GTDB lineage: Bacteria > Planctomycetota > Phycisphaerae > Phycisphaerales > SM1A02. The sequence goes on along the minus strand of PKCT01000119.1, from coordinate 5,931 downwards.
AGACGGTCCAGGGTCACGTCGAACGCGACTGCGGATTCAGCCTGGTTCGAGGCCTCGGCGGTCATGGCTATGGACGCACGCTCCACGGCCCACCGTTCATCTCGAACGTGGTCCCGAGCTATCCGGGAGAATGGCCGGACGCCTTCCGCAGCTTCCGACCTGGCATGCTGGTCGCCGTCGAACCGATGATCGCGGTCAGCACCACCGAGATCCGCAGCGAAGGCCGGGACTGGCCGATCTTCACCAGCGACGGATCACGCAGCGTGCACCACGAAGCGGACGTCCTGATCACCGAGGAGGGCCCGCTGAACCTCACTGCCGGCCTCTTCGACCTTCCCGACGTGGTGGGAGCCGTGACGTGACCCATCGCGCACTGCTACTCGAGGGGATCCACGCGGATGCTGATGCGGTGCTCCAGGCCGTGGGAGTCGAGGTCGTCCACGAGACCGGCGCGTTGGCCGAATCCGATCTGGATGCCGCCCTGGACGGCGTGCACATCCTGGGCGTTCGCAGCAAGTCGCGACTCTCGCCGGCGCTGCTGGATCGACATCCGGATCTCCTCGCGATCGGCTGCTTCTGCATCGGGACCGATCAACTCGACCTTCGTGACGCGGCGAATCGAGGGCTCGCGGTCTTCAACGCACCGTTCTCCAACACGCGGAGCGTCGCCGAGCTGACGATCGCAGAGATCGTCGCGCTCCATCGTCGACTCGGCGACCGCAGTCGCGAACTCCACGAAGGCATCTGGCGGAAGAGCGCCAGCGGCGCTCACGAGGTGCGCGGCCGCACGCTCGGGATCGTCGGCTACGGCCACATCGGCTCGCAGATCAGCGTGCTCGCCGAAGCGTTCGGGATGCGGGTCATCTACCACGACATCGTTCCGAAGCTCGCACTCGGAAACGCGCAACCCGCCGGCTCCCTGAAGTCCCTCCTCGCCGAGAGCGACGTGGTGACCCTCCACGTTCCCGACGAACCCTCCACTCGAGGCATGATCGGCGCGGCGGAGATCGCGATGATGAAGCCCGGAGCCATGATGATCAACAACGCGCGAGGATCCGTGGTCGATCTGGAAGCCCTCGCCGCGGCGTTGAAGGATGGACGACTCGACGGAGCGGCGGTCGACGTGTACCCGAGCGAACCCAAGCGGAACGACGATCCCTTCGCCACCCCCCTCGCCGGACTGCCCAACGTCGTGCTCACCCCGCACATCGGCGGCTCGACCGAGGAGGCCCAGGCCGCGATTGCCCGCGACGCGGCGAGCAAACTCGCCCGCTATCTCACCGAAGGATCGACGCGAAGCTCGGTGAGCGTTCCGGAGGTCGATCTCCCGACGCCCGCCCCGGATCGACATCGCATCCTGCACTTCCACCGGAACGTTCCCGGCGTGCTTGGACGGATGCACACCCTGCTCGCCGAGATAGACGCCAACATCACGGCCGAGTATCTCCAGTCGGATCCAGAGGTCAGCTACGTGATCCTGGACGTCGAATCCATCGCCGTCGAACAGATCGGCGACCGCATGCGATCGATCCCCGAGACGATCCGCATGCGAACGCTCTCCTAGGACTTCGACCCGAATCCGCGATCACGGCACCACGTGACGCGCGGAACCGGGCCGCCCCACCATGACTCCTCTCCGGATCCCCTTCATGCACGCATCCAGCCGCCGTTGGTCCCACACCGTCCTTCCCACGATGCTCGCGGCCCTCGCGAGCTCCTCGCTGGCCGCCCCTCCGTCCGGCCCACCTGCCACCGAACGGCGTCCGGTCGAGGAGACGATCCAGGGCGAGACGTTCGTCGACGACTATCGATGGCTGGAAGCCCTCGAGACGGAGGATCCTGACGTTCAATCGTGGACCGACGCGCAGAACGCCTACACCGAAAACGTGCTGCACGCCCTTCCGTGTCGTCCGGCGCTCGAGCGGGAGCTCTCGAAGCTCATGAACGTGCCCGGAATCGGCACCCCGGTGCTCGCGGGCGAGCGTCTGTTCTTCACCCGACGAGCGCCTGGCGCGAACCAAGCGGTCCTGATGGTTCGACCGGTCGACGGCGGCGAGCAGGACGAACGCGTCCTCATCGACCCCAACACCCTCGACGACGGCGGCCTGATATCCCTCGACTGGTGGCGTCCCACGATCGACGGTGCCACCCTCGCCTTCGGCATCAGTCGAGCCGGCGACGAGAACAGCGTGCTGCACGTCCTGCGGACCCAGGACGGCACCTGGACCGAGACGGAGATCGCCGGCAAGGTCAGGTTCGGCGGCTGGACTCCCGACGGCACCGCCTTCCTCTATTCCATGCTGACCGATCTCGACGATGCCTACAGCCGCGTCGTCCGCTGGCACGAGATCGGTACCCATCCCCGTCACGATCCGACCCTGGCGACGCAGACCGAACCGCAGCGCATTCCCTGGGGCTCGCTGTCCCGCGACGGTCGCTGGCTCATGCTGGGACTGACCGACGGCTGGACGCGAAACGACCTCTGGGTCGCCCACGTCGCGACCTGGCGCAAGACCGGCACGCTCGACAAGATGACGGTGGCCGAAGGCGTCGACGCCCGGTTCAGTCCGCAGGCGGTGGTGGGCGATCGGATGGTGATGTCGACCACCCTTGACGCCCCCAACGGTCGCCTGCTCGTCGTGGACCTTGAACATCCGGGAGCCGACCACTGGCGGCCACTCGTGCCCGAACAACCCGATGCGGTGCTTCAGGGAGCCTCCTACGCCCGTGGCGTCCTCGTCATGACCTACGAGGTGGACGCATCGACGCGACTCGAGCGCATCACGCTCGACGGCCGGCGATTCGATCCGATCGAATTGCCGGGACTGGGGTCCGCCGGCATCTCCACCAACCCGGACAGCACACGGGCGTACCTGTCGTACACGAGCTACAACGAACCGCGCACGATCTACGAGTGCGACGTCGTCGACGGAAGGCTCGGTGCGATCTGGGCCAGACCAGACGTCCCGGTCGACCCCGAATCCGTGGTCGTGAGACGCGTCCACGCCACGAGCAAGGACGGGACGAAGGTGCCGATGTTCGTCGTGCACCGGAAGGATCTCGATCGAACCAAGACGCATCCCACGCTTCTCTACGGGTACGGAGGCTTCAACGTCTCGCTCACCCCCCGCTTCATCTCGACCAACTTCCCCTTCTACGACGCCGGTGGCGTGTACGTCGTCGCGAATCTTCGGGGTGGCGGCGAGTTCGGCGAGGCGTGGCACCGAGCCGGCATGCTGGAGTCCAAGCAGAACGTCTTCGACGACCTCTACGCCTGCGCCGAGACGCTGATCGCCGATGGCCTCACCACCCCGAGTCAGCTCGCGGTGATGGGCGGCTCCAACGGAGGCCTCCTGACCGGCGTCGCGGTCACGCAGCGCCCCGAGCTCTGGTCGGCGGTCATCAGCTCGGTTCCGCTGCTGGACATGCTGCGGTACCAGCGGTTCCTGATGGCGAAGTTCTGGGTGCCGGAATACGGCTCGAGCGAGAACGCCGAGCAGTTCCCCTGGCTTCGGGCGTACTCGCCGTACCACCACGTTGAATCCGGACGGAAGTATCCCGCGGTCCTGTTCACCGCGGGCGAGAACGACACCCGGGTGCATCCGCTGCACGCGCGGAAGATGGCGGCGTTGATGCAGAACGAGAGTGGCAGCGACCCGGCGACCGAGCCGATCCTGCTGCAGGTCGAACGCGATGGCGGGCACGGGCGTGGAAAGCCGATGCGAATCCGGGTCGCCGAAGCCGCCGACCGCTGGGCGTTCATCTTCTGGCAGACCGGCATCTGTGACGCACCGGCGGCGTCACCGGGCTCATGACGCCCCCCGAGGAGGGCGAGGCCCGCAGTCCGCGTTCACGTGTCGTGCCGCGACTCTGCTGGGCGGTCTCCGGACTCTCCCTGCTCTTCGCCCTCGGATGGATCGCCTTCCACGAGGACAAGAGCTTCGGGATCTTCCTGGGCATCATCGCCATGGTCCTGACCCGAATCCTGGTCGGCGACGTCGCCCGCTGGCACGAGGAGGCCGCCGCCGACGAGTCGTCCAAACGGGGGGACGACTCGAATCCCCCGGCGTGATTCTCGGACTCGGTGGACGTCCACCCCGGTCGCCTGGGGAAGTCGGTCATTTGCGGCTAGTCCGGTCGATCCGACTGGATCGCTCGGTCCCACGGACCGATGAGCCCGGCATGTCGACCTACGACCTCATCTGCATCGGCTGCGGTCCCGCCGGCGAGACCGCTGCGGTGACGGCGGGCACCGCCGGACATCGCGTTCTCGTCATCGAAGCCGCCTGCCGCCCCGGCGGCGCCATGGTGAACACCGGAACCATCGCGTCCAAGGTGCTTCGCGAGACGTCGCTCCTCTGTTCGAGCTTCCGACGCCGCCCGGTCCCCGGAATCGAGTTCACGCCGAAGGGCGACCTATCCTTCGCCGCGTTCATGGCCAGAACGACCCTCGTCCAGATCGAGGAGCACGATCGGATAGAGGAGGCGATGGATCGAGCGAACGTCGAGATTCGTCATGGTCACGGTCGGATCCTCGGACCGCACGAGGTCGAGCTTCGCAAGTCCACGGGAAGCACCGAGGTGCTCCGGACCCGGCACATCATGGTGTCGACCGGCTCCCGGCCCGCGAGGCCGGATTGGATCGACTTCAACCAGCCGAACATCGTCGACGCCGATGGCGTGCTCTCCCTGCCGAAGATGCCCCGGTCGATCGTGATCATGGGCGCGGGCGTGATCGGCAGCGAGTACGCCTCCGTCTTCGCCGAACTCGGCATCGAGACGACGCTGATCGAACCCAGAAGCGGCCTGATGCGATTCCTCGATCCCGAGATCCGCGAGCTGCTCGAGATGGACATGCGCTCCGCGGGCATCGACATTCGATTCGGAACCAAGCCGATGAAGGTGGAGAACACCCCGCACGGCGTCCGGGTCGAACTCGACGACGGAAGCATGGTCGAGGCGGACATCGCGATGTGGAGCCTGGGACGCCAAGGCAACACCGAAGGCCTCGGGCTCGAACACGCGGGCATCCTGCCCACCGATCGCGGACTCATCCACGTCGACGAGCACTACCGAACCTCGTGCCCCAGCATCTGGGCCGGCGGCGACGTCATCGGCTTCCCGGCGCTGGCGTCGACCAGCATCGAGCAGGGACGCGTCGCGGCGTGCCGGATGTTCGGGATCGACGACGACCGTGCCCTGGCCGAGACCGTGCCCATGGGGATCTACACGATCCCCGCCGTCGGTCACGTCGGGCTCACCCTCGAGGAGGCGGGCGAACAGGGACACGACGCGATCGTCGGTCGCGCGTCCTACCGTCGGAATCCCCGTGGCCGGATGCTCGGCGACGACCGGGGGCTCCTGAAGCTCGTGGTCGATCGCGAGAGCGAGCGGATCCTCGGCTGCTCGGTGATCGGCGAGGACGCCACCGAACTCGTGCACCTCGCGCAATTGGCGATTTCGACGTCCCAGCGTCTGGGGTGGTTCGAACAGGCGTGCTTCAACTATCCCAGCCTGCACGCGCTCTTCCAGGACGCCGCGAGCGACGCCCGACGGGCGATCGCCGCCGACGTGTCCCGCGTCGCGGCCTGAACCACGCCTCGCATCCGAACTCGATCGCGTCTGCGATAGACTCGACGCACCCCGGCGGACCGCCGAGGACCATCGAGGATGTCGTCACCATGAAGTCGAAACGCAGGCCTTCGCATCCCCGCCCGCACCGCTTTCGCGCAATCGTCCTTGGCTTCGTCCTCGGCATCTTGTTCGTCGCGGGCCTCCTCGTCTCGGCCTATCTTCTCGCGCCGATCATCCAGGGCTCGAGCATCCTGCCACCCCGAGCGTCGGTTCCGGTTTCGGAACTGATGGACCGCCGCGACGAGATCCTGAAGTCGAGCGTCGCAAAGAAGGATTCGGACACGAAGGCGCTCGTCC
>PKCT01000203.1 GCA_002862325.1 Phycisphaerae bacterium | reverse complement strand
GGATGGTGGCGTCGATCATGACGGAAACATCGTCGCCCGGAGTGCGCCCCGCCTGGTCGAACACCTTGATCTCGACCGAAAACGGCTCCAAGGTCGGCATCGAGGCGGGGATCGGACGCCACAAGATATGCCATGTTCGATCGGCCGTGGACACCGTAGACCAGTTCTCCTCCGGGCCAAAGCCGTAGTCGATTTCGTCGCCACCATCGCAACCTCCCACAACGATTCCGATCGCGATCACGCTCGCGTAAAGGATCCCTCTCACGATTTCAGCATGCCCTCGATCCAGCTTCACGGCGCGTCCTCCGGCTGTTCCTCATCCGCTTCGGGAGTCGTCTCGAAATCCTCGCGAGTGGTCCGCGGCGCGTCGTGTCCCTGACCGAGACTGAAGGTCACCGCCCAGTCCCCCGACCTTGGATCGTAGCCTTGGGCCCGATGATTGCCGCGGTCGACGATCGCGAACCGGCCCCCGGGGAGGGACGTCAGGCCGGCGGGACGCCACAGGGCCCCGTCCCAGGCCCCGGACTCGCCTCCCGATGCCACGATCCGACCTGTCGAATCGAGGCTGATCCAGCGATCGGTCGCCCGATCCGACACCACGACCAGACCATCGATCTCGACGACTCCGTGCGGATCCTCGATACCAAGCCCATCGAGGTCGATCTCCCGACCGACGACGCCACTCTCCTCGACTGCGAGCAGGGCGGATCGTCCCGGATCGAGAACCCACCATCCGCCGCTGGCGGATCGACCGAACTCGGTGGGATCCACGCGATCCGGCAGCATCACCACGCGCTCCAGGCCCAGGGTCCGGTCGGTCACCAGGATCGAGGGGCCGGTGCGATCGAGGATGTGCAGCTGGCCGTCGCCGGCGACGAGATCGACCGGTTCGACCGAGTCCGGTCCACCTTGAGCCGCGGACGCGCGATCGAGCGCCTCCCACGGCCATCCTCTTGCGAATCGGCCCATGAAGGGATCGAAGATCGAGACACTCTTGCGTTCGGGCTGGAGACTCCACCGCGAAAGCCGCCGGTGCCCCTCGTCGAGCAGCCACACGTCGCGAGAGACTCCGTCGACCGCGATCGACGTCAATCGTCCGATGCCGATCGGGGCGGCACCACCGTGACCGAACGTCGTGACGTGAACGGGGATCCCCAAGGAGAGCTCGAAGACCACGACGGACGCGGATTCCGGTTCCCACATCGCCAGGAACCGATCGTCGCGAGCGATGTCGGAGCCGAAGTGACTCTCGACGCCGCGTTTTTCGGGCAGCGAACTCCCGGTCGGCTCTTCCCCCGGCTTGACCTTTCCGAACACCTGGTACCGGCGTTCGAACGGCTCGAGTACGAAGACGTGCTCGCCCGCTCGATCGACCGCCAACGACTCGGGATAGTGGATCCGCCCCTCCCCCTCTCGAGGAACGACCGCATGCATGCCCCACTGGTCGAGAAAGGATCCGTCGTCGGCCCGGTGCACGGCGATCCGATGGTTGAAGTGGTCGGCGACGAGCAGACGATCGCCCAGAAGCTCGAGATCCGTCGGCGTGTTGAAGAGTCCGGGAAAGGCACCTCGATCACCGACCTCCTGCAAGGGTTCCCCCTGGTCGTCGACCCGGACCAGACGGTGCCGATCGGTGTCGGCCACCCACGCGCCGCCATCGGGAAGGACCTGGACCGCCCGGGCGCCCGGATAGGCGTGGACATGTTTCCAACGCGGATCACCGGTCTCCGCGTCGACCGCGATGAGCGACCCGTCCTTCGTCAACGCCATCGCGACCCCAGACCCCTGGGACACCGCCCGGACCTCCGGAACCCTGAAATACCAGGTCTTCGAATCGGACGCATGGGCCATCCCCAGACCGTCGTCGGTGCCGACCAACCAGGCATCGCCGTCGATGTCCAGGTCGCGGATCGGTGCGGACAGCGTCGTAAGCGGCAGCGGCACCTCGGCCTCGTCGACCAGTATGCGACCGGATCTCGTGACCCGCACGAGTCGATCCGCCGCATCGAGCTCCAGCGCGACGATCCCGGCTTGGTCGTCGACCTGCCGGTCGAACCGGCCGAAGCGGGATCCATCCTGCCCGGAGGTCGGGCCGAGTACGAACGACCAGATCACGATGAAGAGGCTGATGTCCATTCGTTCGAAAGTACCATTCCATCCGAAACAGGGGGGCGAGGTCCTCCGGTAGAGTACGCCGCTTCACCGGCCCTCCGCCATGAGCATGCCACCGATGAGCGATTCAGCACACCACCATCCTCCCAGCCCGCTTCGCATTCCGAACCTGATCGGACTGATCATTCTCCTGGGACTCGTCCTCGCGCCTCTCCTGGTCGACATCCACGGCGACCACGGGCACGACCACGGCCCGACCGCATCGGCCATCGAGGCGGCGGCCGATCCGACCACCAACGCGGTCGTCCCGGCCACCGGGGAGACCGACGAACACGCCCACGACGACCACGCCGCCCACGGAGTCCCCCCACTGTGGCAGCTCGGAACCATCCCGTTCGTGCTCCTGCTGCTCGCGATCGCCGTCCTGCCTCTTCTGAAATCGACGATGCACTGGTGGGAGAGCAACACCCATCGGCTCGCCGTGGCCCTGGGGCTCGCCTTCCTGACGCTGCTCTACTACGCGATCTTCGATTCCCCGATCGGCGCCCTTCTCGCGATCGAGCATGCGATCCCAGGGGAGTACATCCCCTTCATCATGCTGCTCTTCTCGCTCTACGTGATCTCGGGCGGCATCTCGATCACCGGTGACCTCAAGGCGACTCCCACCGTCAACGCCGGATTCATCCTGGTCGGCACGCTCATCGCGAGCTTCATCGGGACGACCGGAGCCAGCATGCTGCTGATCCGCCCGCTGCTCGAGACCAATCGGGAGCGGAAGCATCGTGTCCACACCGTGGTCTTCTTCATCTTCCTCGTCAGCAACATCGGCGGGACGCTGCTTCCGATCGGCGACCCGCCCCTGTTCCTCGGGTACCTCAAGGGGGTCCCGTTCACCTGGACGCTGATGCTCTGGAAGGAATGGGCGCTGCTCGGGTCCATCCTGCTCGTCGTCTACTGGATCTGGGATCGGATCATGTACGCCCGCGAGACTCCGCTGGATCTTGGAAAGGACGATCGCGAACGCCGTCCCCTTCGACTCGGAGGCGTGGTGAATCTGGTGCTCCTCGCGGGCGTCGTCTTCGCGGTGGCCCTGCTCGATCCGTCCAAGCCGCTGCCCGGCACCGAGTGGCACGCCTTCCCCTTCATGCGGGAGCTCGTCATGCTCGGCCTCGCCGGACTCAGCCTGATTCTGACGCCTCGCGGGATTCGTGAAGCGAACCGATTCAACTACCACGCGATCGCGGAAGTCGCGGCGCTGTTCGTAGGAATCTTCATCACGATGCAGGTTCCGCTCGCGGTCCTCAAGGCGAACGGCGCGGACCTCGGACTCGAGACGCCCGGACAGTTCTATTGGCTGACGGGAATCCTCTCGAGCTTCCTCGACAACGCTCCGACCTATCTCGTCTTCTTCCAGACCGCGGAAAGCCTGACCACCACCGGAGGCGAGGGGATCCTGACCCTCGCGGGCGGCGAATTCATCCGCCAGGACCTCCTCGTCGGCATCAGTCTCGGCGCGGTCTTCATGGGCGCGAACACCTACATCGGCAACGGCCCGAACTTCATGGTCAAGTCGATCGCCGAGCAGGAAGGCGTCCGAATGCCGAGCTTCTTCGGCTACATGTTCTACAGCGGATTCGTGCTGGTGCCGTGCTTCATCCTCATCCACCTGCTCTTCCTCTGAACGAGGACCGAAGAGCGACGATGGTCGCCGAGAGGATCGCCATGAGCGAGTCGCGATACCTCATGGGACAGCGCCGAACCGACCGGCGGCAGCATGTTCGGGCGATGACGACGCACGACGCCGAGCTTCGGGCCCCCCGGACTCGGCCTTCGCGTCGATGGCGACCTGCCGCCCTTCCCCAGCGATGATGACTCAGGCGCTTTCGTCGACGTCGCGCTTCATGAAGCCGTAGATCACGCCCTGGACGATGACCGATTCTCCGAGGAGCCTTCCGGCGTAGGCCGACGCCTGCGACAGACTCTTGAAACGGTCGCCGTCGACCATTCGCTCGAAGTCCTCCAGCGTGTTCTCGATCGAGAGCAGCATCGATGCGACCACCGACCACTCCCAACGGGTCTGCGGCCAGTAGTCGGTGTCGCGAACCAGTTCGATGGGAATCCCGATCTTCCATCCCCCGTCGACCTCCACCATGGCGACGAAACCACCGAGCGCCGGCTCGTCGTCCCACAGCACCGCCGCCGTGCCGTCCCCCAGATCGATGATCTCCAACCGTTCCTGGGACTGTTCCACGAATCGGAACGGATCGGAGAGCACGCGCCCCACCGCATCCGTCCAGTCACCGCCGGTGGCGTCGTTGACCATCTCGACCGCCTCGTCGAGCGATTCGATCGACTCCTCCGGAAAGCGGGCCTGGAGGGTCTCGCCGACCGTCCACATCCGTCCGAGCAGCTCCGACAGCTTGCCCTTCACCTCGGCGATGGCACTGGCCTCGGTGACTCCGTCCTCGTACTGGATGTCCCGGGCGTCGATGTGGATCAACTCCGGCAGGCGAGAGGCGTCGCCGTTGCGAACCATCTCCTGGGCTGAGACGACCACGGCTTCGGGCGTCGAGGTGTCGTACGCCTGTTCCCCACCACAGCCCGCGGCCAGGGACAGGCAGAGCGGAGTGATGGCGGCAGCGATCGTTCGGCTGAATTCGCGCATGGCGGGCTCCTGGAAGGGACTGAACCGCGGTTCGCCCTCTATGATGCCTGGATGCAGATCACGATCAACGGGGATTCTCGCGAGATCCACCCAGGGTGGACGGTAGCCGATCTTCTCGGCCATCTCGATCTCCGGGGCCGCCCCTGCGCCGTCGAAGTGAATCGAAACGTGATCCCGCACCGTCGACACACCGACCACGTCCTCAGTCACCAGGACGAGGTCGAGGTCGTCACGCTCGTCGGTGGCGGCTGAGATCCGAGGTTCTGTGAGTACCCCATGAGCACCATCACGCCACTTCAAGAGATTCCCCCCCTGCCGGTTGGACGGTTCACGCTGCGGAGCCGACTCGTCGTCGGAACCGGGAAGTACGAGAACGCCGCCACCATGCGATCCGCGCTCGAGGCGAGCGGAGCGGATGCGGTCACCGTCGCGGTACGTCGGGAACGACTGGTGAACGAGGAAGGCAGATCCCTCCTGGAGGATCTCGATCTGGATCGGCTGACCGTGCTGCCGAACACCGCCGGTTGCTTCTCCGCGGAGGATGCCGTCCGCGTCGCCAGACTTGGACGGGAGCTCCTTGAACAACTTGGAAATCCCGGAAGCAGCTGGGTCAAACTGGAAGTGCTCGGCGATCGCAAGACGCTCCTTCCCGATCCGGTCGGCACCCTCGAGGCGTGCCGGGAACTCGTCGAAGACGGATTCGACGTGCTCTGCTACTCGAGCGACGATCCGATCATGGCGGCGAGACTGCGGGACGCCGGTGCCGCGAGCGTGATGCCCGCCGGAAGCCCCATCGGGAGCGGGCGAGGCATCGCGAACCCCGCGGCCATCGGCATCATTCTCGAGCTCCTGAAGGACCCGGCGTCCGGGGGCATCCCCGACTATCCCGTGATCGTCGACGCCGGCGTCGGCACCCCGAGCGACGTCGCGGTGGCGATGGAGCTGGGTGCCGACGGCGTGCTGCTCAACACCGGCATCGCCCATGCGTCCGACCCGATCGCGATGGCCCAGGCGATGCGACTGGCCTGCGACGCGGGCTGGCTCGGCTACCGCGCCGGTCGAATTCCCAAGCGGATGTACGCCACCGCATCGAGCCCCTGGGACGGCGTCATCAGCACCATTCCCGGCGAGTGACGCCGCTCCACGCACCCCCGCACCAATCATGCGCACCGATCACCCGGGCCGAGCCCCGCGGAGCATGCCGTCGCGTCGTTCGACCTGGCGACGACGGACATGGTCCAGGGTCTGACGCGAAATCCTGAAGTCCCCGTCCTCCTCGACCACGGATGTGCAGTGCTCCTGGATCAATGCGTAGAGCAGCTTGAACGCATCCCGCGGCTGCTGCATCTGATCCAACGCATCCACGACCTCCTGACGCCCGACCTCCTCCTCGAAGAGGTCCATGAGACCCGACGGTGACTCCGAGGACTCGGTGGCACAGGCCTCGAGCCTGGCGTTGCACAGATCGAAGAGCGTCGCGCCGCTCCACGCGAGCCGGTCCACGAGATTCTGCTTGTCCAATCGTGCTTCGCGGTAGAACTCGGCGCTCTCCCGCATGAGCTCGTCCCGCAGTTCCAGAGGCAGGAGGAACTTGATCCCGACCCCCTCCATCTGGAGCACCTTGTTGCGGAAGAGCGGCCACGTCAGCCCTCGCATGCGTGACGGCGACCCGTTCACCAGGACCGGCTCGTCCACCCGGTCGACGAGCACGACCACGCCGGTGACGCCGAGCTCCCTCAGCACCCGGACGAGGCCCTGCAGTCGTTCGATCCGCCAGGTCTCGTCGCCGATTCGCTCGGGCGGCAGAAGCTCGGGCAGTCGACGAGGCGACAGGCGTCGGACGCTCTCCAGGAACGACTCCAGGGAACGCCCCGTCGCCCGAATCCTTCGATGTGCGGCTCGCGCCGCCGCCGTCGCGCGAAGAGACGAGATGGCGTAGCCGATTCCGGAGGTGAACACGCCCAGGAGAAGGAGCGCCATCGGTGCGATCAGAAGAGCCTCGGGCCCCTCCACGACCTTGAGGCCGACCAGACACGCCCAGACGATCGACAAGGTCAGGAGCGATCCCGCCGCGAAAACGTACCGTCCGCGACGACTGCGACGCACCACGTGCAGCATGCGTGCCAGACGATCCGTGCGGCCCGCGGCGTTCGGCCCACCGTCATAGACGAGCTGGAGGCGCTGGAGCTCGAG
>PKCT01000162.1 GCA_002862325.1 Phycisphaerae bacterium | reverse complement strand
GACGATCTCTCCCGATGGACGGACCTGGTCCCTCCTTTCGATCGAATCCGGTGAGGTCCTGCGTTCCTTCCCCGTCGGTCGAGGTACCAGCATCGGCAACGCACGCCGCTTCATGGTCCTGCCTGGGAGCGACGGTGTCGACGATCAGCTGCTCGGGATCGGCGACGACGTGGTGGCCGTCACCGTCGGTACGGAGGTGAGCAGGGTCTGGTCGCTCGGCGAACGGCTCGAGGAGGAGGGGTTGGTGTTCGGTCCCGAGGACGCCCGTGGCGTCAGAGGACTCGTCGTCGGTGTACCGGATGGTCTTCTCGTTCCGCTGGGCGACGGCCTGCTCCATCTCGATTCCGAGGATCTCTCGATCAGGCGGATCCTCGATTTCCCGGAGGCGGCCAACCCGGCCGCGGACGAACGGTCGATCGTGGTTGCGGGGTCTACGATCCTGGCCTCCGCGATGCCCGAGCGGGAAGCGCTGGCCAGTCTCCGAGATCGGGTCCGTCGAGATCGTGAATCCGTCCTGCAACCGCTGGCGTTGTTCGATCTCGCTCGGCAGGTCGACGAGCCGGAGCTCGCGATCGAAGCGATGGAAGCCGCGGTGGCGATTCTCGATTCGGGGCGCGACGAGGAATGGCGCGACGAGGTCATGGATCAGATCCTCGAGGCGATCTCCGATGAATCGGCGATTCCCCAGGAAACCCTTCTGTCGCTCGCGGACCGGATCGTGATCGACCCCTATGGGAAGGTTCGGGTCGAATTGGCTCGCGGCGACTTTCTCGAGCGGACCGGGCAACCCAAGGCCGCGGTCGAGGTGTGGTCGGCTGTGATCGGTGATCCGTCTCTGGAATCGGTCGTGGTCCCTGCCGGTGAATTCCTCTCCATCTACGCGGGTGACGTGGCTCGTCAACGAATCGCCGGCCTGTGCGTCGAGGATGCGGGAATTCGTGCGATGGTCGACGACCAGGCGAGCCGGGAGGGGGCGGAGGCGATTGCACGCCGTGCCTCTTCGACCGAACTCGTCGAAATCGCGTTGAGAAACCAGGATCGCCCTGCCGGTCTCGACGTCGCGATGAGGGCGGTTGAAGTACTTCGAGATGAGAAGAGGTCGCGCGAGCTGCTCGCATTCGGCATGGTCATGGCGCGGGCAGGTCGATCGGAGGCCGATCGAGGACGCGTGTTGGCGGCGATCGAAGAGGCGTTGAGCGACGTTCAACGCGAGGATCTCGCCGAGACCCTGCGTCTGGCGGTCCAACCATCCGATCGTCGGGCTCCGGTGGTCCACGGAGTCGACACGGCGTTCGAGTCGCTCTCGGGGATGACTCGCGTCGAGGTGCGGAACGCGTTTGGTGACGCGTCGTTCGATCGCATCTTCGTTCGAACCAAGGACGGCGATCTTGCATGCCTGGATTCGCCGGAGCTCTCGACTCGGTGGTCCACGCCAATCGGCGGCCAGGACGTCCAGGTTCTCGAACGGGAGACGACGGACATCGTTGGATTGACGTCGAAGGCGGGCAATTGGATGGGCCTTCGGGTGCTCGATTCCAAGACCGGCGAGGTGGTCGAGACGGTGGAGGATCTTGCCCAGTTCCTGCCGCCGCCCGAATCGGTGTCGCGGAATCCCGATGGCTTCCTGCCGAACGGCAAGCCGTTCTTTCCGTTCGAAATCCTGCTCGTACCCTCGGCCGAGGGAGGTGTGGGCATGATTCGCCGTGATGGCGACGTCGCCTGGCTCGATCTGGACGGTCCCCCGGACGTACGGTGGAGCCGAAAGAACGTCCTGAATCGGGTGAATGGTGTCCTGGTTCAACCCGAAGGCCTGCACGTCTTCGGTTCGCGGGTCACCAGCTCGGGCGATTCGAGGGGCGCGATCGTGACGCTCGATCCCGTGACCGGCCGAGAGCTCTGGTCGTCGGAGGTTTTTTCGGAGGAGATACGCTGGCTCGAGCGAGGTCCGCTCGGACGACTCGTGGCGGCATCGACGGATGCCGTCCACGTGCTCGATCCGGTGGCCGGTCTGCTCGGCCAGGCGCGGGGATGGCATCGGACGGACCCACGACTCTTCGAGACGTCCACCGGTTGGCTGGCGGGGGATCGCCTGGTGCTCGTCGACGGAAATGGTGTACCCGTGGTCTTCGACGCCAGCTTCGGTGGAATCGGCGAGGGCGCCTCCTCTCTTCCGCCGGACCCGACCTGGATTCCCGGGCCGCTGGTCGATACGTTGCGACTCGATCTCGGACGAAGGGTCCTCGTCTTCAGCGATCGCCTCGTCCTGTTGGGGGCGTCGGGGGAGTTGCTCGGGGCCGATGCCCTTCCGACCGAAGGTCGGGAAAACCTCTCCGTGGCCCTCGCCGAGGACGGCCTCTACGTGCTCTACCGGCAGGTCGTCGGCAACTCCTATCGCCGGCGAATTCAGCGGCTCGATCCGGACCGCGGCCTGCTCCTCGACGGTCCCTCCCTGGATTTCGAGCCGCTTCTCACCGCCGCCGAGGAGCTGGACGCGGTCGACGGTTGGCTTCTGCTCCTGGGCATGGAGGAGCTTCAGGCCCTTCGGACGAATCGGCCCGTCGCCGACGGCTGAGGAAGTTCGCCGAGACTTCTCGGCCCCGCCTTGACTCTCCAGCGAGGATCGGCCATAACACCACGCTGGGAAATGAGGGCTTCTTGGAGCAACGCTCTCGCTGGTGTCAAGGAATCGTCATGTCGAGCAACGAACTTCTGCCCTCCGTGTTCACGCCCGATCCAGAGGCCTCCAACGTCTCGCTTCTGGACCCCTCTCCCGCCATGCCGGATTGGACGCCGCCAGCCGTGGTCGCATGGGGAGACGACGAGGAGGACGAGTACGAGGGGTTCTACGACGACGACGAAGACGACGAAGAGGATGAGGACGATCCCTACGACGACGACGACGACGACGACGACGACGACGGTGACGAAGAAGACGAGGACGACGACGGGAGCGAGGAGACCTACGACGACGAGGACGAGGATGACGATGACGATGAATTCTTCGACGACGACGACGACGACGACGACGACGACGACGACGACGAAGAGCTCTGAGGCGAATTCAGCGGTCCATTCTCGACCGCCGCTCCGCCCAGGTCCGCTTCGGTTGGCGTGGATGCGAGGAGAATCTCGTATCGCCCGCTGACCGGACGGAAGAGGAGGATCGGCTCGTCCGGAATCCCGGACGGACGAGGAATGGCGAATTCATCTGCCAACCGGATCTTCGACGGTGGTTCTCCACGACGTGATCCCAGACGCACCATCATGAGCCCGGCGTCGTCCGCGGCGATCGCGAAATCGTCGTCGAGGTACATCGCGGTGATCGTGCCTTCGGGAAAGGGCCGGATCAGATCGGTGCGGGGACTCCAGTCCACGAGCTTGTTCAACCCCGGATGAATGAATGCCACGCAAGGATGCGTCGTCGAGACGGTTGTGCCTGACTGGGATGCGAACATCGTCGCGGAGCAGGCGCGATCGCAGGCATCCGAGATCGGGCGAACGATGACCCCATCGCGAAAACGGCGTTCATCGCTGATCCTCGACCAGGCGAGTTCGACCGTATCGTCGCCCTGGCGAATCATGAAGATCGTCCGGCCATCCGGAGCGAGGATCGGATCCAACCAGGATCGTTCCCATGGGCTCTCGAGTTCCCATGTGCCGACTGAATCGGCATCGTCTCTCCGAAGCATCAGTTTCCACGGGCCACCCTCGATGGCGCGCCGTGACCAGGCGATGGCACCGGTTGGATTGATGGTGGCGAAGGCGTCGACGAATCCCTCGTCCACGAGCCAGGTGACATCGCCGGTCTCCCAATCCACTCGGCCGATCCGACGTGACCCGTCGGGGCGAGGTTCCTCGACCAGGAATCCCCGATTATCGCTCGCTCGCCCCAGGAGCCAGGGGACGTCGCGGGAGAACTCGGCATCACCGATCCGCCGGCCTCCACCGAGCCGGTAGCTCCGGATCGTTCCCGACCGCGGCGCGGATCGCGTCGATTGAGACAGGATGTCGGACCGACGGGGCGGGGGGCCGCTTCGAATGGCCACGAATCGGCCGTCGGGAGAGGTCAACGGAAGCGAGTAGTCGTCGTATTCGACCGTCCCGAGCAGACGCCAGGAGAACGACGCGCCGAAGTCGCGACTCAACGATGTCGCGTCGCGGCCGGTGGAGTCGGGGAGCTGGTAGCGTCCCCGATCGGTGATGACCGTCTTCGTGACGCAGCCTGTGAGTCCACCACCGAGTAAGAATCCAAGCAGGATCGCCCTCGGCATCATCAGTTGGAACCGGACGTGGTTTCATTGGGAGTCCGCACCGTCGGCCTCCTTTTTCTTCTTCTTGTCGTTGGCGTCCTCGATCTGCTCGAAGAAGTTGCGCCCCTCCAGTTCTTCGGCCATCTCATCGAGCGGCTGGCTTAATGCTTCGAGCCGTTCAAGAGCCTCGGCGTTGAAGTTCACGTCGTTCTCGTCTGGGTTGTCGACGACGATGGGGGTGATGAAGATGACCAATTCGACGAGCGCTTTCTGCTTTTCGGTGCTTGTGAACAAACCGCCGAGAACGGGGATGTCGCCGAGGAGGGGGACCTTGCGAACGACGTCGGAGTCGTCCTCGCGGCGGATGCCGCTGATGACGATGGTCTGGTTGTTCTTGACCGTGACGACCGTGGTGGTCTGACGGCGGCTCACGACCGGATTGAAGTTGACCGGGTCCACCGCCGCGATGTTCGAGAGGAGGACTTCAACCTCCATCGCGACATTGCGCTCCTTCGTGATTCGTGGCCGGACGTTCAGGCCGATCCCGATCGCCTCTTGTTCGAAGGAGGTCGTCGTTCCGGTTTCATTCGCGGTCTGTCCGGTCTGGAAGGTGACGTCCTGTCCGGCGAAGAACTTCGCTTCCCGGTTGTCGCTCGTGAATACCCGCGGTCTCTGCAGGATCCGGACGTCGTTGTCCCGTTGGATCGCTTCGAGGATGAAGCCAACGTTCGCGCCGACCTGAAGGAAGGACGTGTCGAACCAGGGACTCGCGAAGTTTCCACCGGAGCCCACGTTGAGGTCATTCTCGAGCTGATTCTGCCCCTTCGTGAGATCGAGTTCGACGCCACCCGAGATGATGCCGTCGCCGCTTCCTTCTAATCCGGAGCCGATTCGAAGGCCGAGATTGAGTGAATCGCCCAGGGTCACCTCCGCGAGGGTCGCCGTGATCATGACCTGGCGGCCGGGCCGGTCGAGATCCTGAATGATCTCGAGCAGCGCGTCCTGGATCTCGGGAGTCGCGAGAACGAGCAGGGAGTTCTGGCCTGGATTCGGGACCACTCGGCTCTTCCCGACGAGTGCCGAGACTTCGGCCGCTTCGTCGGAGTTCTGGCCACGTCCCGACTGCCACGGGAACGTGATGTCCTGGGACTGGCTGTCCGCGTTGCCTCCCCCGGTCGCCTCGCCGCCTCCGGCACTCGCGAAGTCGATCCCGCTGAGGCCTTCCTCGGGCAGTCGAATGCCCCGTCCACCACCACCACCCTGCGAAAGGAGGGTGTTCAGGATATCCGCGACGTCGATCGCGCTCGCGTGCTTCAGCTCGACGTTGACCGGCATACCCACGCTGAGTGGTTTGTCGATCTGGGAGATCATGCCGTCGAGCCAGTCGAAGTTGTCCGGCGTCTTGGAGATGACGATCAGTCGGTTCGAATCCGGGTACGCCTCGATCCGGAAGATGTCCGCCACTGCGGCGTCGGCGCCGGTCGCGGCGGCGTTCGCCCCTCCCCCGGATCGACCTGCCGGTCTTCGATTCGCGCCGCCACCGCCGGTCTCAAGCAGGGCGACAAGCAGGTTCTTCACCTTCACGGGATCGGTGTACCGCAGGTCGTAGAGCCGGAAGATATTCCCTTGACGGCTCGGCGGTACGTCCCAGGCGGTGTCGATCAGATAGGAAATGTCCCGCAGGATGTCCGGTTCGGCGCGGATGGTCACCGAATTCGTCTGGGGTAGGACGCTCACCTGGAGTTGCTCGCTCAGGCCGACCGGATTGGGATCGCTCTGCGCAGAGTTCTGCCCGGCCCGGCCTCGGTTGATCTGGGCCCGGTTCGTCGAGCGGCCGCTGCTGGAGTTCGGGCTGGGGCTGAAGAGCTCGAGAATGATATCCGCGATCGTCTGCGCGTCGGCGTAGGCGAGACGGAACGTCTCAGTCTGCACCGCGAGATAGGGGGGGACGTCGAGAATGTTGAGCAGGCCCTGGACCCGCTTCACCCACGCGACGTCGCCCTCGGTGACGATCTGGTTCGAATTCACGTCGAACGACACTCGTGCATAGTCGGGCTTGGTGTCGGCGATCTGGGACTCGACGTCGCCGGCCTTGGCGTGTTCCAGTCGGAACACCTTCGTAACGATCTGTCCATCTTCCGGCAGCGTCGACACGTCGACTTCAGGCCCGAGGATGACGCCGGGCTGGAGGTTGTTGAGGCCGCCCCCGGTCTGGAGGTTGTCGATCATGATCATGTCGTCGGTTTCGACCACCCCGATGCTGTTCAGGCGGAACGCCTGGAAGATCATGTCGATCGCCTCGTGCTTCGTCACCTGACGGTCGCTCACGATGCTGATCTTGGCGTTGATCGAGGTCTGATTCCGGGTGATCACCGCCTTGCCCGTGTATTGGACGATGATCGGGATGAAATCCGCGAGCGTTCGATTTTCGAAGTTCAGAGGGACGAGCTCGTCGTCGGCGTCGATTCGGCTTGTCCGGAGCGGGCTGGAATTCTCACCCCGACTCGGGGCCACCGGCTCGGCCGGTCCGGAGCGGTCGACCTCCGCATTGCGCTCCTCGCGATCGGTCTGCGGTGCCAGTGGCGTCGCCATCGTGGATCCCGCCAGTGCGATCGAGAGACCGAGAAGGGCTCCAAGCGTCATCACCTTCGACCCATCGTGGCGGATCGACTGGTGTGCTTCAGATGTGGCTCGTAGGTTCACGGTGAAATCCTCGTTCGGATGTGCCAGGACACTGACGCC
>PKCT01000288.1 GCA_002862325.1 Phycisphaerae bacterium | reverse complement strand
GGCCGCGGCCGGCCGCGTCGCCGGCACCGTCGCCAAGGTCGGCTTCGCCGCGGCGATCTGGCTCCAGCTCACGATATGCGCGTTCATCTGATCCGCGGTCGGGCATCCGATCCCTCAGATCGTCGCTTCGGTGACGCGCAGAACCTCTTCCACCGTGGTCCGCCCCTCGGAGACTTTTCGGAAGCCGTCTTCACGAAGCGTCACCATGCCGCGTTCGCAGCAGATGCGACGGAACTCCGTCACGTTCGGGTTGGACGCGATCAGATCGCGGAGGTGATCGTCGAGCACCAGGAGTTCATAGAGTCCGACCCGGCCGGCGTAGCCGGTCTGACGGCACGCATCACACCCCTGTCCGATCGGCAGTGATTCGGAATCGATGCCGTGCACGGCGAGAAAGTCTCGGAGTTCGTCGGTCATCGGCGTCTCTCCCGCACACTGGGGGCAGATCCGACGAACGAGCCGCTGGGCGAGCACGCCGTTCAGCGCGGCTCCGACGAGGAAGGGCTCCACCCCGATGTTGATCAACCGGGTGATGGAGCTCGGAGCGTCGTTGGTGTGCAGGGTCGACAGGACAAGGTGTCCGGTGAGCGCCGCCTGGACCGCGGTCGAAGCGGTTTCGTGATCCCGGATCTCACCGACCATGACCACGTCGGGGTCCTGGCGGAGAAGGGCCTTGAGGGCCCGCGCGAACGTCATGTCGATCGCGCTGTGGGTCTGGATCTGGGTCACCCCGTCGAGGGCGTATTCGATCGGGTCCTCGACGGTCGACACGTTGAGTCGCTGGAGATCCATCTGTCGCATGGATCCGTACAGGGTCGTCGTCTTGCCCGAACCGGTCGGACCGGTCACCAGGATGATGCCGTGCGGCTGCTCGATCTGCTTCTTCCAGATCAGCAGGGTGTCCTCGGAGAAGCCGAGATCGTCGAGCGAGACCTGGATGGCTCGATCGTCCAGGATTCTCATGACCGTCTTCTCACCGTGACCCGTGGGAATGGTGGAGACGCGCAGATCGAGCTTTCGATTCGAGACGGTGGCCCGGATCCGGCCGTCCTGCGGGAGCCGGCGTTCGGCGATGTCGAGGTTCGCCATGATCTTGATGCGGCTGGTGAGCGCCGCGTGCATCTTCCGAGGGGGCGCCATCATCTCGAAGAGGATGCCGTCGATGCGCATTCGCACCTTGAGGTGCTTCTCCCCGGGTTCGATGTGGATGTCGGACGCACCCTCCTGAAGGGCGCTCTGGATGATGTGATTCACGTAACGGACGACTGGAGAGCTCTCGGCCTCGGCCTCGAGATCCGTCGAATCCTCGACTTCCTTCTCGAACTCGACGTCGTCCTCGTCGACGTCCGCGAGGATCGCTTCCACATCGGTCGGTCCGACGTCTCCCCCTCCGGTGATCGCGATGAGCGCCGCTTCGACCTCGCTGCGACAGACCAGGACGTGCCGTACGACGGAGACCCCCAATCGACGCTTGACGTCGTCGAGGAGAAAGACGTCGTCCGGGGTGGTGGTTCCGACCACGGTTCGTGCGCCGCTCGTCTTGATGGGAACGACGATACGGTCGAGACAGAATTCGGTACCGAGCTGTTGCAGACGATCCGGATCGATCTGGGCCTCGTCGATGCGCAGGAACGGGATCCGGGCGAGTTCCGCGGTCGCCGACTGGACGACCGACTCCTCGATGCCGAGCTCCATCAGGATCTCCGCGGGAGATCCGTCGGGCTGACCTTCCAGACGCCGGCGTACCCCGTTCGCCTGTTCGTCGGTGATCTCCTGCCGTTGAAGCAGCAACCCCAGGAGGTCCATGCCCATCGCGCCCGACGGACCGTCCGGGACGAAGAGATCTCGAAGCGCATCGTCGGGACGGGTCGGTGCGACCGTCTCCTTCCCCAGGGCCTGATTCGGATCGATCTCCGTACCGAGACCGTCGCCGGTCCGGAAGTCGGGCGGACGGATCGCATCGCTCTCCTTCGACGGTTCGGAGGTCGGCGCCGATTCGGCCGAAGTCGCCTTGTCGGCGTCGTCGCCGAGTTCTCGCAGCAGTCGTTCGATATCGAAGCGGCTCACGGTATCTCCCACGCTGGTTGAGGGTCGTACTGGCGACTCAGAAGTTTCGCCGGACCGGGACTTCGATGCGTCTTTCGTGCTTGGGCTGGCTCATCCGCGACACGAAGACGACGCCGTCGCGACCGATTCGTTCGACCTCGAACTCGTACTCGCGTCCCTTGAAGGGGACGTCGAACACGTCGCCGACCATGAGTCGATGTCCGTTGAGCACCGTCTGGGCGCGAGCCGTGTCGGGCGCCAGGATCGCCGTGACCTGCATCTCCCAGCCGATCTCGTCGATGATGGAATCGAACCGGTCCTTGAGATCGTCGATGGATGGCGCAGTGTTCCGCGTCCCTTCGCTCTTCGCCACGGTCTCCTGGTAGAGCTCGCCGTAGTACCGGAACGGCTCGGCGTTCCTGAGGTCCTTGACGGGGATCTGGAGATCGTTGAGCCGGCTCTTGTCGAGACGTCCGAGGATCTGGAGGTCGGAGAGACCGACCACCGCCCCGTCCTTCTCCGCGTCCATGACCCACTTACCGACCTCGAGCTGGCGGTCGATGTCCAGGCCGGCCGCGTTGGACTGACCGAGGAAACGCATCGACCAGAGCCCGACCACCGAGGCGACGACCACACCGACGAGAAGCATGGTGCTCCCGCTGATCCGTCGGCCACCTTCGTTCTGGACCGCGTTGGCGAATCCATCGTCCACGGAGAAGTCGACGGTGCCGCCACGGATCACCGGCTCATCCAACGAGGAATCGATGCTCTCGCCCATGAGATCCTTCAGTTTCGAGTCGCTCATGAGTCCACTCCTTCTCCATCGCAGTACACCACCACGGTCATGGAGACGTCGAGCGATCCCTCCGGCCGCTCGTCGTCGCGATTCTTGGCCACCAGATTCCGGTCGATCTCCAGCGTCTGAACCCGGACGATCCGAGGCAGCCGCTCCAGGTCGGAGAGGAATCGATAGATCCCGACGAAATCCGCCTCGAGTTCCATCGTGAGCGGGATCTCGAGGTGCTGCTGGACCTCGCTCTGCTTCAGAGCGCGGATCGAGGTGAACTTCAGATCGTTGCGTACTCCAATGGCGTTCATCTCGGCGAGGAGATCGTCGACCTCCTCGGCGTCCGGAATGTTCTGCCTGAAGTCCGCCAAGCGGGCTTCCGCCTGGTCGATGGCCAGCTTCACGTCACCGACGGAGTTGGTGAGGTTGTCCAGCTGCGCAAGGGTCGTCTGCATGGCGGAGATCGTCCGTCGGGACTGGTCGATCTCCTGGTTTCGAGGTTCGAAGACGAAGAACCAGGCGCCGACCGGCACCGCGGCCAGTATCAGCAGAAACGTGATTTCACGGGGTCCGAGTTTCATGGATCAGTCTCCCTCCGCATTGACCTGGGCGATGGTCGACGGATTGATCAGTCGAATGTCCGCCTCCGGCTCGAGTTCGAACAGGATGCGGAAGCCCCGCATGCTGCGGTCGTCGATCTCGGTCTCGAGCGTGTGATCGAGACGCACGCGTCGAAAGAGGTCCACGCCGACCAGGGCGTCGATGAAGAGCGAGACCTCCTCGAGACTCGGCGCGAGGCCTTCGATCTCGATCATGGTCGACCAGCGACGGGGTTCCGGACGGGGGACGTCGTCTCCGACGCCGGCCTGGTTCGCCGACAGTGGTTGACGGGTCGAGAGCGTGGCTACCGCGACGGGCTTGTCCCGAGGCGGCTTGATCTCCTGGGTACCGAGCTTGAATCGGGTGAGGCTGAGGGTGTCGGGCATGCGACCGACGATCTCCGCCAGAAGGTTCGATCGCGGTACGGAGTCGAGGAGACCGACGGCGATATGTGCCTTGTCGACCATCTTGGCCACTCGATTTTCGTACGCGGTCATCTCCGTGATGCGATCGCCCGCCGCGTCGAACCGGGCGTTGACGCCGTCCTGAGCCGCCTTCACGTCGTTCCACGTCCGGTCGGTGACCAGATAGGCCAGCGCGACGCCGACCATTACCACCGCGAAGAGGGAGACGGCGAGGACGTTGGTGCGTCCCTCCGCCCGAGCCTGCACGTAGTCGTCCGGGAGAAAACCGTCGTTGGATTGCTTGTTGTTGTTCAGCTGCATTGATGCGTTCCCATCCCTGGGGTTTTTCAGGCCTTCAATCCGATCGCGCACAGACCACATGCGACCGCCCACTCCGGATGCTCGGTCCGAGGATCCAGCATGCCGGCGCCCTCCGGGGTCGCGGCAAGCAGCCTGCGAATGGGATCGCCGACACTCGACTTGACCCCGATGCGTTGAGCGAGATGCCCGGCGAAGCGTCGGCTGTGCGCCTCGCCGCCGATCATCACGAGTCGATCGATCGGACCACCCACGACCGCCTGAGCGAATCGGGAACACATGAGGAGCTCGTCCGCCACGCTGTCGTGGATTTCGTGGAGTTCGTCGTGGATCGTGGTCGCGTCGACCGAATCAAGCGAGGTGCAGTTCGTACCGGTTCGGCGATCGATCGCCGTCTGGGGCGTTGCAGCGGCTCGATCGGCCTTCGCCACGCCCGCTCGGAGCATCGCGGAACCCTGATCGGGGAGCGTCGTCGGAACGGCCTCGGGAGAAGGTGCGGCCTCCTCGGCGACGCGTCGTTCTCGTGCCTCCGCGGTGGTGCAGCCCCAGTGCGCCGCGGCCACCTCGTCGAATTGTCGGCCGCCGACGTGGATCATCCGCGCGAACACCAGTTCGGTGCCTCTGGCCACCGCGACCTTCGTCGATCCCCATCCGGCGTCGACGTACATCGTGACCACGCCCTGATCCTCTGCGCGTCGGTGGATGTGGTCGAACGCACGGAGCATCGGAATCTGATCGGGCTGGACGTCGACGACCTCGAATCGGTTCCGGCGGAACAGATCCACGTGCCGCATGACGTCCTCCCGAGCCACGGCGAGCGCAACCCGATCGCGATCCGAGGAAGGGACCGGGAACGACCTCGCCACCACGGAAGCGGGAAGACACTCCATGCGTCCCGCCACTTCCGCGCGAACCTGATCGTCGGCCGACAGGGGACTGTCCGCTTCGATCCGAGTCTGCTGGACGATGAAGTGGTTGCTCGAGGGGGAACAGATCACGCGACGACCGTGGAATCCTCCCTGCCGAAGGATGGTCGGGAGTTCCTCGGCGAGGAATGCGAAGCGTCGATCCATGCTTCCGCGGGCTTCATCTGGAATCTCCAGGACGTGCGCCGCGACGATCGCGGGGGTCTCCCCGTCGGTGATCTGCAGAAGCTTGACCGAGCCGGCACCGAAGTCGGCGACGATCGGTGAGGTCGACTGCTTGAACATGCTTGGGAATCGCAAAGCGCCGCTCCAGGTATGCAGAGTCACGAGAACTGCCTGCATATCCGGATCGACCCGACGGACCGCGCGGTTAAGGGCCGTCCGAGGGAAGCTCGAAGATTGGACGAAAAAGTCGTCCCGGTTCCACCTGCGCAGTCAGGTCCGAATATGGATGCCGTTCAGGGTCGGAGCAGGGCAGCGGCGACGCGGCCGAGCGCTTCGAAGGCGAGTTCGAGATTCCAGGTCTGGGCGTCCCGTCGGCCCGTGGTGTTCGAGATGGTGCGGATCTCGATGGCCGGCGCTCCGAGCTGGGCGGCCGCCTGCAACACGCCCACGCCCTCCATGGCCTCCGCGATCGCCTGGGTCCGACGAACGACCTCCTCGGCGGCCTCGTCGGTCCCCGAGCAGGTCGACACGGTCGCGATGTCGCCGTACACGGCGTCGGGGAGCGCTCGTCGCATGCGTGCCAGGAGGGCGGAATCGGACGCGAATCGCCCCGAGCGCACGCCCCGGGCGAGCGGAAATCCCATTTCGTCCAACGGCTGGAAGCCGTCGGGGGTCGCGACGCCGTCCTCCGCACTCACCGAAGCCGCACCCACCACCACATCGCCGATTCGAAGCGCGTGCTCGCCCGGAAGACTGCCGGCGATCCCGACCGAGACCAATGCGGTCGCGTCTTTGCGGCCGGTCAACGCGAGGCTCGCGGCGACGGCGGCATTCACCTTGCCGACGCCGGCGATGGTCGTGGAGAAACCCTGTTCCCTGAAAGGTGCCGCTTCGCGCTCGGTGGCCGCGACGATGAGGAGTTCGGGCTCGGGCATGTCCGCTACTCGCTCCCGCCGGCAGTTCGCATCAGCCTCGGAATCTCTACTTCGTCCACTGGTGCCTGAGTTCCGGCGCGAAGGTCCTTCCACTGGAGTCGAACCTCGTCGGGCGTCCCCTCGACGAGCACCACGCCACGAGCCCCGGACTTGGACGCCTCGCCCAGCAGCTTGCCGACGTTGCGGGTCGATCGATAGCTCCTTCGAGCATGGATCCCGCTTGAGCGAAGCCTCGAGAGCAGACGGATCGCCTCCCGATCCATCTCCTCGGAGGTGGAAATGACGAAGACCTCGGGCTGGCTCGGCACCACGTCATCCAGAAGGCCACGGTCCTTCAGGACCAGACCGAGGACGACGTCTCCCATGCCGAACCCGACCGCAGTCATCGGCGGACCGCCCATCAGCTCGACGAGGCCGTCGTATCGACCGCCCCCGGCGATCGCGCGCTCACTCCCGCCGGTCTCGTGGACCTCGAAGACGCTTCCCGTGTAGTAGGCCAGGCCGCGCACGATCCCGAGATCCCACTCGCACCAAGACGCGATGCCCGCATCCTCCAGCGCAGCTCTCAAGGACTTGAGTGGCGCAAAGGCCTCGGTCGGAATGCCCGCCGAACGCGCGAGCTCGTCCAGATCGGTGTCCAACGGGGCTCGCGTGCGCGCCAGACGGTCGAATCGCCCGAGCGCTTCGGCCTGGAGTCCAAGCCCGGCGGCCCGCTCGGCGAAGACCTCGTCGGGAAGCTTGTCCCGTCGATCAAGGAGTTCGAAGGCGGCCCCTAGCGAAGACGCGTCGACACCGAGGGCCTGAAGACCGAGGCCGACC
>PKCT01000210.1 GCA_002862325.1 Phycisphaerae bacterium | reverse complement strand
GATCCTGTACACCCTGAAGAGGAGGATCCTGGGCCGGTCGTACATCGATCTTCCGAAGATTTCGAAATGTGGCGATGTGGCCCGCTCCGGAGGCGGGCTCGGCGGCGCGGGCTCGGCCGCGTCGGCTCGGTGATGTGGCTCGACGGGAAGACCTGGCCGGCTCAGCGGATGGCGACGAGCTCGCCCGTGAGCCCGGGCCCGAAGGCGAGTCCGACCCACGGGGTCGGGATCTCCGACGCATGCAGTCGATCGATGATGTGGAGCAGGGTGGCGCTACTCATGTTGCCGCAGGTCCGGAGCACCTCGCGACTGGCATCCGCCGCGTCTTCGGCGAGTTCGAGTCCCTCGACCACGGTGTCGATCACCTTGGGACCGCCCGGGTGGATCGCCCAACCGCCGACCGACGCCGAGTCGAGGCCGACGTCGTTCCGGAGCCATGCGGGCAGGCCGCCGCCGATCAGGGCGGGGACCTCCGCATCGAGGGTCATCTCGAATCCGTGGTCGCCGATGTGCCACCCCATCGCGTCGCCGCTGCCGGGAAACACCTTCGAGGCCGTCCGCTCGATGCGGCCGATGGCGTGTTCGAGATCGTGGCCGACGATCGCGGCGCCCGCGCCGTCGGCGAAGAGGATGTTCGAGATGACGTGGTCGAGCCGGTCGTCGTGGTGGAAGTGGACCGAGGAGATCTCGACGCAGACCACGAGGACGCGGGCGGTGGGCGACTCGCGGGCGAGGGCGGCGGCGACCGCGAGGGCGTTGACCGCCGCGTGGCATCCCATGAACCCGAGATGGCTTCGCCGCACGGTGGGGGCGAGGCCGAGTCGAGCGATGAGGTCGAGGTCGACGCCGGGGGCCGCGAAACCGGTGCAGCTCGCGGTGACCAGGTGGGTCACCGCGTCGGCGTCGACGCCTGCTCGCATCATCGCTCGCGTCGCGGCCTCGAGCGCGACGGGGGTGGCGTGCTCGCGATACGCCTGCATGCGTTCGGCCGTCGTCGGGATGGTCTCCGACCGCCGCTCGCCCGCGGCGTCGATGCCGTAGAGGGGGATGGCACCGTCGGGCTCGAGGATCGCGATCGCGCGATGCTCGATGCCCGAGCGATCGTGGAGTCGGGCGAGGACGTTCTCCGAGACCGTCGAGGGATGAAGACAGCGGCCCACCTCGAGCGACTTCGCCCGATCCATGAGGCCGGCCGGCTGGGCGAGGCCGATGGGACCGAGTTCAGGAGCCGGCATGGGCGTGTTCCGACGAGGAGGGCATGGTCGTGAGGCCGTCGCCGCTGGCCACGGTCGAGAGGTGACGACGAAGGATGGGGAGATTGGTCATGAGCGCGAGCGCCGGGCCCACGATCCGCGGATGTCGCATGGCGAGCGAGACCATACGGCATCGTCGCCGGTCTCGTCGGGTCAGGCGACGGTGCGCGGCGATCCACGGCGTCATCGATCCGGACTCGACCGCGGTCTCCGCGAGGTTCGCGAGCGACACCGCCGACTGCATCGCCCAGGTCATGCCTTCTCCGGTGAACGGTTCGACGTAGCCGGCGGCGTCGCCGAGGCAGGCGATGTTCGCATGCGCCACCGTTCGTCGACGCGTCAGGACCGGCGTGCCGTGCCAGGTCGAGGTGTCGATCTCCCGGGCGAGGGCGTCGCGTCCGAAGCGACGAAGGATGTGGGCGGCGAGCGGTCCGGGGCCACCATGCGTCTGCGCGCCGGAGACGTCGAGGGCGGCGGCGAGATCGAGTCGCCCATCCGGAAGCCGGACGACACCCAGATAGCCGTCGGGATCGACGAGCATCTCGAGTTCACCCGGCGGTGGGCCGGGGGCATCGGCGGCCGTGATGACGCCCGCGCCGAATCGGGCGCCGCGGGCCTTCCGCCAGGCGAATTCGGGATGGTTTCGAAGGGCTCGGCCCCCCAGGCCGTCCGCGACCAGGACGATCGCCGGACGCAGGCGTTCGGTGCCGTCGGTGGTTCGAAGGACGACCTCCCCCTCGGTCGTGACCGTGCCGCGACACCGGGGGCGGAAGACCGTGCCGCACCGTCGGGCATGGTCCAGCAGGGCCTGGTCGAGGACGCCGCGTGAGAGCACGCGGGATCCGGGGAAGGCGAGCGACCAGGTTCGGCGTCCGACGCCGAGGGTGACGGTCTCGAGGCTGCTGCCCGAGGCGACGAGATCGTGGAGTCCGAGCGATTCGAGCGTCGCGACGCCCCGCGCCGAGAGGCAGCATCCGCAGACCTTCTCGCGGGGGAAGTCCGCGCCGTCGACGAGCAGGACCGCCCGACCGCGCCGGGCGAGGGTCGCTGCGGCCACCGAACCCGCGGGTCCCGCCCCGATCACGACGACGTCCGGTGTCATGACGCCGCTCCGACGCGGGCATCGGCACGCCAGCGAACCGCCTGCCGCTCCGGGAACGAATCGAAGACCTGCGCACGGGGGATCCCCGCCGCGTCGACGAGCGCCTTGAATTCGGTTCGGGAGAACGCGGCCCGCACGGAGCCGACCGCATCGACGTGGACCACCGGACTGCTCGTGACGAGCCTGGGGATGAGTGCGGCCATCAGCCAACCCAGTCGGCTTCGCGTCAGATCCGTCACCAGTCCTCCGATGCGAGCGGTGGAGACCATGCGCCGCAGGACGGTCGTGACTTCGGTTGCGGTGAGGTGATGGAGGAAGAGGCTGCAGAAGACGAGATCACACGCTGGTAGCTCGTCACGGGTGACGTCGCGTTCAATCGTCTCGAGGTCGAGATCGATCTCGGCCGCCCGGGCACCGGCGCGCTCGAGGGCATGGCGGCTGCGGTCGCAGGCGATCCAGTGGATCGTGGAGGAGGGGGCTCGAACGCGTCGCCAACGTTCGAGCGTGACGACCAGATCGCCGCTCCCGGTCGCGACATCGAGCACGACGAGCGGTCGGTCGTCGGCCGTCGCCTCCAGCCGCCTCGTCTCGCGACTCGCCAGGATCGTGCCGAGTTCCTCCTGGAATGGCGCGGCCGCCCGAGCGAGCCGGTTCAGACGGGCCAGACCTTCGAGCGCCCGATCGTGGTCGCCGGTCTCGATCTCCGGGTCGTCCATCAGTTCGGGCTCGAGTTGGCGGGTTTTCAACGTCATGACGGGGGATCGTAGCTCGCTCACGCAGGGCTCGTGCGCGAAGCTTTATTGATGCAAGCAACTTGAAAAAAGCGACTTACGAATCAAGCTGGCCGGTTCGCCATCAAAAATCACGAGGTTTCGCGGTAATTGGTTTGCAAAGTAGGATTCGCGTCCGTTACATTGAGGACGTCGCAGAAGCGACAACCAATTCGCCTTTTCCCTCATCGCCCCTGGCCACGTCAAAATGGCTGGGGGCGATGTCCATCTGGTCATCCATCAGCCTGTCTGACCCGTTTCTGGCCCTCCGACGGGCCTCCCGTTCTCGAACCATGGGCGATCGGAGAGACGGGACGCGGACGACGCCAGATCCTGAGTTAGCATTCTGGGTATGCCTATCGCACTTCTCTGCTGTCACGCCCTCGGCGTGGTGCTCGCCCTCGCGGAGCCACCGAACGCCGCCGACGTCTCTTGGCCCCCGGCTTCGCCGATCGCCCCGACGCCGGTCGAAGCGCCGTGGATTCCACTCTTCAACGGCGCCGACCTCGAGGGTTGGACCTACAAGGAGACCGGCTCGGCGCTGGGGAAGGATCCATCCGGCGTCGTGTCGGTTCGCGATGGTCGACTCGTCTTCGACTACGCCGACTGGACTCGTTTCGGCGGACGCTTCGGCCACCTCTGTCGCGAGATTCCGCACGAGCGGTACCGAATCCGCGCGGTCTATCGCTTCTTCGGCGAGCAGGCGCGGGGAGGACCGGGCTGGGCGTACCGCAACAGCGGCATCATGATCCATGCCCAGGATCCCGCGACGATGCGGACGGATCAGGAGTTTCCGGTGTCGATCGAAGTCCAGCTTCTCGGAGGCTTCGACAACCGCCGAACGTATCGTCCGACCGCGAATCTCTGCACGCCGGGAACGAACGTCGAGATCGACGGTGAACTCCGAAGTCAGCACTGCATCAATTCAGAGAGCGGCACCTATCGACCACCCGCCTGGGTCACGGTCGAGGTGGAGGTCCATGGCGACGAGGAGATCGTCCACCGGGTCGACGGCAAGGAGGTCATGCGATACCAGCGGCCGCAACTCGATCCCCGTGATCCCGATGCCAAGGCGATCATCGATGGTCGTGACGGCGAGCTCGCCCTCCGTCGCGGCTGGATCGCGCTCCAGGGCGAGAGTCATCCGGTCGAATTCAAGTCGGTCGAACTCCAGATCCTTCCCGATCCGAAGGTTCCGGCCGGCGATCAGAAGGCGCCGGCAGGCGATCAGGAGGACTGACGCGCCGACTCGTCCCGCCCCCAGCCGGTGTGACCGGCGTCGATCTGGCGGCGAGCCAGCTGCCGTTCCCGAATCCGGACCCACGCGTAGACCGCGAGCGCGGGCCATGTCCACGGACGAACGAACATTCGACCGATCGAGCCACCCACCTGGGAACCATGCGTCCCCATGAGCTCGGGAAAGCGACGATCGAGCTCGTAGCGGCCTCGCCGTATACGGGTTCGGACCGCGATCATCGACCGCAGATCCTTTGGTGGCCTCACGACCGCGATCGCGGAGTCGACGGTGGCGGCCTCATTCGGTTCAAAGTGGTTCGCGACGAACCCGTCGTCGGCGACGATGTCGGGGAAATCGCCCCAGCGTGATCGGCCGGCCTCGCAGAGTACGAAGCATCCGCTGCCGTTGGGAGCCCCCCGGCCGAAGTAGTGGTTGTAGCGTTCCGCCTGCAGGAAGAGACGCATGCCCAAGGTGCAGCCCGTGTCGTCTCGCTCGGGGCTCGGGGCGACGATGGGATGCGGCGCGCCGCACGCTTGGAGTATGGCCCGCAGGGTGCCCGGGCGAAGCTCGATGTCGGCGTCCAGGAAGACCCGAGGAAAGCTCTTCAGGACCGACTCGCCGAGATTCAAGGCGTTGGTCTTCCCCGGGGTCGCGGTCTCGAGCACCTGGACCCGAGGGTCGACGCCCCGGGCGAGTTCGGCGGTTCGATCGCTCGAGCCGTTGACCACCACGACGATCTCGAGATCGTCGACGCGATCGGCCAGGACGCCTTCGATCGTGCGAACGATCGCGGCTTCCTCGTTGTGGGCGGGTATGACGACGCTCGGCATGGGGAGTGTTCCGGGACTCCAACGGTATCGACCAGATGGACGATCCCGCCGGAATCAACGCCGCCGTCGGTCCTGGGACGACCGTCGGCGGCGCTTCGATTCCCGGCGTTCGTGCGTAGGGCTACTGCTGCTCGAAGAGCTCATGGCTCTCGTTGCGGCTTTCGAGAAGTTTCGCCACGCCCTCCTTCGCCTTCTCGGAATCGCCCTTCAGCATCGCCATCTCGACTTCGAGCGTCTCCATCAACGAAGTCACCATGTGGATCTGGAAGGCTCTCTCGTACGCGATTCGATCGGATCCGAACTTCTCCCTGGCGGCGTCGCTCATGGGCACCGCGGCGATGTTCCGCCTGGCGTCGATGAGGCTCGTTTCCAGATCGAGGAGCGCCTTCAGATCGCGGTCGAAGGTGTCCGCGTCGAACGCGGTCCGACGCAATCCGCGGAGCGCCTTGCCCGCGCGATCCATCGCATCCACGAACGCTCGCTCCGAAGGACCGGTGTCCTTGGGCGGCGTCGCGGCGGGCGTTGCCGGGCGACCTCCCATGCCGGGCCGGCCACCACGCGGCGCGCGGTTCTGGATGAAGAGCGTGAGCTCCTTCGCCTCGAGAAAGCCGTCGCCGTTGGCGTCCGCCTGATCGAAGACGGCGATGAATCGACCACCGGAGAGTTCTTCTCGAGAGAGTCTGCCGTCTCCGTCGGTGTCCGCCCGCATCATGCGTTCGACCACCCTCGCCGGATCGGCCTGGCGGCCGCCGGGGCGTCGGCCCGGCGCATCCTGGCCCGCACCGGGACGGTCTTGGGGTGGCTCGGGTTCGTTCTGGGCATGGACGCCTGCGGTGAGGGTCAACAGGACGGAGGCGAAGGCAAGGGTGCGAACGAGGTTCATGGTGGTTTCCGGGGGCAGCTGAGGAAGACGGTGCGGGGCGTGCCGCTGCCGATGATTGTCGTTTCGGTGGGGTATGGGGACACGTACGGTCGAAGACGGTCTCAGGTGGCGGCCGCCACGATCGTCTGGGCTTCCTGAAGGATGCGTTCGAGATGGTCGGGGCCGCGGAGGCTCTCGCCGTAGATCTTCGAGATGGGCTCCGTTCCGGAAGGCCGGGCCGCGAACCATCCGTGCTCGGTCGCGACCTTCAGGCCGCCGATCGGCGCATCGTTGCCGGGCGCACGCGTGAGCGTGGCGATGATCGGGTCGCCTGCGAGTTCGGTCGCCGTGACCGCGGAGGCGTCGAGCTTCTTGAGCGCGGCCCGGGTCTCCGCATCGGCCGGCGCGGAGATGCGGCGGTAGGCCGGATCCCCGAACCGGGCGACGATCTCCGCTTCGTGTTCGCCGGGATCGCGTCCGGTGACGGCCATGATCTCCGCGGCGAGCAGGTCCATCACGATGCCGTCCTTGTCGGTGGTCCAGGCGTGGCCCGAACGAGTGAGGAACGAGGCGCCCGCGCTCTCCTCGCCGCCGAAGCACAACGACCCGTCGTAGAGTCCGGGGGCGAACCACTTGAATCCCACCGGGACCTCGCACAGCGAGCGCCCCGCATCGGCGACCACGCGATCGATGAGGACGCTCGACACGAGGGTCTTCCCGACCTGGATCGAGCTCGCCCATTCGGAACGGGACGCCAGGAGGTGCCGAATCGCCACGGCGAGAAAACGATTCGGATTCATGAGTCCGTTCGACCGGCAGACGATGCCGTGGCGATCGCTGTCCGGGTCGTTTCCGAACGCGAGATCGAATCCACCGTCGGCCATCTTCGCGACGAGCGGGGCCATCGCCTGGGCGCTCGAGCAGTCCATGCGAATGAGCCCATCCTTGTCGAGCGTCATGAAGGCGAATCTGGGGTCGATGGTCGGATCGACAACCGTCACGTCGATGCCATGCACCTCCGAGAGCACCGCCCAGACCGGAAACGACGCCCC
>PKCT01000114.1 GCA_002862325.1 Phycisphaerae bacterium | reverse complement strand
CACGCCGACGACGACGGCATGATCTGTCCGCCGATGGTCGCGCCCGCCCACGTCGTGATTCAGCCCGTGCTCCACAAGGCCGAGTCGAAGGACGAGGTGATGGCGTTCTGCGACAAGCTCATCGAAAAGTTGAAGACGAAGGTCTACGGCGGTCGCGTGGTCGAGGTCGAGTACGACACCCGCGACATTCGCGGCGGCGACAAGACATGGCAGTGGATCAAGCGTGGCGCGCCGATCCGACTCGAGATCGGACCGCGGGACGTCGCCGAAGGCAGCGTCTTCATGGCGCGGCGCGACAAGGGGCCGAAGGAGAAGGAGAGCGTCAAGGTGGAGGCCTTCGTGGATCGCGTGTCCGACATCCTCCAGGAGATCCAGGACGGGCTGCTCGCGAAGGCGAAGGCGTTCCGCAAGGCGCACACCCTGGTGATCGACACGAAGGAGGACTTCTACGAGTTCTTCACGACCCCCGAGACCGATGGGAACCAGCCGGCACCGATCCATGGAGGCTTCGCCCTCGCCCACTTCAACGGCGATCCGAAGCTCGAGGAAGAGATCAAGAACGACCTCGCGGTGACCGTCCGCTGTATCCCGCTAGACGGCCAGGACCTCTGTGAAGACGACGGCCAGCCCGGCACCTGCCCCTTCACCGGCGAGCCGAGTGCGCGTCGCGTGGTCTGGGCCAAGAGCTACTGAGCGAAGATCCCCTGGCCCAGCAGGAAATCAGCGGGTTCTAGACGGTTTCAGGCGATCCGAAGCGGAGATTTTATATACTTGGAGAGGTCCGTCGACCATTTCGTCCCAGGAGAGAGACATGAAGACCCACCTCGCGGCCGGAATCCTTGTGCTGCCTTTCGGCGTCGCCGTCCCAGCGCTGGGCGAGGAGACGTGTGGGTACGACTGGAGCTGCTGGAACATGTTCCCGTACGACGAGGTGCCCGTCTGGACCAATGACGATCCCGGGACCCCTGGTGCATACGACCCCGAAGTCCCATCACCCGTGCTCATCTACCTGCACTCGAACGGCCCGTACGGCGACAGCGGCGTGGGCGAAGAGGAATTCTGGCTACGACTCTGGCCCGAAAGCTTCGACGGCTACGAGTACTACCCCGGGCTTCGCAACTGGCCGGTCACCGGCGTCCCCGACGATGGGGGTCCGCCGCGGGAGACAGGATGGATCTACGTGCTTCCGAACGGCGCCCAGGATACGCCGGCGACCGCCACCTGCGCCGACATCGGGGGTTGGGCGTACTGGAGGTACTGGAACGCGACGCCCAACTGCTGCGCCTACAACTGGTTCGTACCCGGGAGCTACACGGAGGTCAGCGACAAGGCGCCCGACCATGCCACGTACATCAACAACCTGATCAGATATCTCAAGCTGAACTACAACGTCGACGAGAACCGCGTCTACATCTACGGCTACTCCAACGGGGGCTACATGTGCCACCGCCTGGCCTGCGAGAACGGCAATTACGGGTTCTACGGCTCTCCGGATCCCGAGGCGGATCCCTCCGGCGACATCGTTCCTCCGCAGCCGATCGCCGCGGTGGCCACCTACGCGGGGGTCACGTTCATGAATCCCCAGAACTGTAACGGCGTCTGGCCGACCAACGTGTTGCACACCCACGACATCGCGGACCAGGCCTGCCTCTACGACGGCGGGCTCGACACCGACTTCGCCGGGAAGTGCTACCCAGGCCTCCCTCGGCCGTACCCCGGGGCCCTCGCGACCGTCAGCTCCTGGATCTTCATGAACCGAACCGTCGGCGACGCGACAATGCTGGATCCGATCGTTCCCTTCGATCTGGCCGTGCCGTACAGCATGGCTCAGGTCCTCGATTGGCCCGGTGGACGGAACGGTGCTCGCGTCCAGCACTGGCGTGGTCTCTTCGGTTCCCACGGTGCCACCTTCGCGAACAACTATCGAAACCGTCTGGTCGAATGGTTCCTCGACAATCCACGCCCCGACTACGAGATCGCTCCGGTCGAAGTCTCCTGTCCGACGGACCTCGATAGTGATGGCGTGACCGACGGAACGGATCTCGGACTCTTGTTCACCGGCTGGGGCTCGACCGGGCCGGGTGATCTCGACGCGAGTGGAACCGTCGATGGCGCCGACTTCGGTCTGATGCTCCTCGCGTGGGGTCCCTGCACGGACTGATGATCACGAAGCCCCGGGGCTGGACGACACGGACTTCCCACGAGTCTCTGTGGTGGAGCCACGCCCAAGACCTAAAAAGAGACCGCCCAGCTCAGAAACTGAGCAGGGCGGTCGGGGCAGAGGGAATTTCGCTTCCCCCCTCTCGTCGTGCCGTCTGGGAGAGCCCGCACTCTGCAGGCGGACGATCCGCAAACGACAAGAACAGCTCGCGATCGATCACGAGGTTATGACGCGGATTTTGCCGTAGAACCTCTTCCCTACGACGTCCTGGGCCAGGGTCTCGAAGACCACCGGATTAGCCAGAACATCATCAAGGTGCCACAAAACAAGCCGCGATCAAGACCGAAGCGCCGAATTCCAATATTTCTGCGCCGAGAGCGTCCTCAACGATTCTCGAGGTGCTCGTCCCAACGGATATCCAGAGTGTGTGGAATCCGGAGGACGTCGAGAAGACGCCCGGCCATGAAGTCGACGAGATCGTCGATGGTCGTCGGTTCGAGGTAAAAGCCCGGTGAAAGCGGTGCCACGATGCCACCAGCCTCGACGACACGTCGCATCGAATCGATCTCGATCAAGCCGATGGGACTCTCCCGATGGGCGATCACCAGTGGGCGTCGCTCCTTCAACGTCACCTGCGCTGCCCGCTGGACCAGATTGTCGCTCAGACCGTGGGCGATCTTCGACAGCGTGTTACTCGAACACGGGACGATGACCATGCCGTCGTGCTGGAATGAACCGCTCGCACACGCTGCACCCACGTCGTTGCCGGGGTGGATCACGAGTCGGTGCGGATATCCGCCGGTCAACCGCTCGGGATCGAGCCTCTTGATCCCGAGCTCCTCGATCAGCAGCCTTTTGCCCAAATCGCTGCACGCGAGATGCACCTCGACATCGGCGGCGGCCAGCAGCTCGACCACTCGCACGGCGTATGCCGCACCGCTGGCTCCGGTGATACCGACGACGATGCGCCGTTGGTTGGGATGAGACGACTCTGCCATGTTGTGCTCCGGTGACGGAAGACCCGATTCTCGATCGATTTCGACGCCGACCGCCACCCGGATGCTGAGGACTACTGCTTGTCGGCATCGGCGTCGACGACGGCACCCTCCGCGGCGGCATCCGCGGACTCGGGCGTCCCGACCTCGGGCTTCGCCTCGGTCGGCAGATCGACGGGGAGCGAATACACCGGATCATCGACCCGCGACTGCCAACGTTGGAAGTGGGTCATCTTGTAGGCACCGAAGGGCTGGGCCTCGAAGATCACGGTGGCCCGCATGTGCGATTCCCCCGGAGTGGGGTAGATGACGTCGACCTCCGCTCGCTTGTTCCGAATCCGAACCTGCTCGACCAGCCATGCCGGAGTCCCCTCGGTCACGTCCTCTGCCGTCAACATGCGAGCGTTGGGCACTCCGGTATCGATGCCGACTCGAGTCCAAACGCCGCTTGTGATGCCCGCGGGTAGTCCGTAGACCAGGTCCACCGCATCGGCCTCGGACACGAACGCATCGGAGGTTCGCTCATAGGTCTCCCCAAGGGCCTTGCCCATGACATCGGGAATCGGATGCATCCAGGGAACGGCGACTTCGCCCTTACCGACCGGAGGGTAGGTCGCGTACGGAGTACAACCCCCGACAAACACGACCATCGCCAACAGGGAAACGCACACACGTCCGAGGTACTCGATGTTCAACATGAGCTTGCTCCGATATCAGGGCGTAGTTTGAGTATCGACCGGGATGGGGTCGAGACGCCATTTCAGGGCGGAGATCGCCATACCGTCTACCAACCCGAGGGCGGCACAGCGGCGGCGCATCCTCCGACTCTATTCTTCGGCCTTCGAGATCTGCCAGTACTCGAGTTCCACCGGAGCCTGTCGCCCAAAGATGGTGACCAGCACACGCACAAGACCCTTTTCGGGAAGGACTTCGTCCACGGTGCCTTCGTAGTTCTCGAAGGGACCTTCCTTGATCGTGACCGCGTCTCCGCTCTCGAACTCCATCTTGACCTGCGGGGCCTCATCCGGCTTCCGCGAGTCGAAGAGCATCTTCTCGACCTCGTGCGGCGCCATCGGCGTCGGCCGGCCGGCCGTACCGACGAAATCGCCGACCCCCGTGGTCTCCTTGATGAGGAAGAAGACGTCCTGGGGAATCCGTCCGTCGGATTCGAGAGACATCTCCACGAAAACGTAGCCGGGATAGAGCTTCGTTTCGGTCACACGACGAGCACCGCCCTTAATGGACTGCGTCTTCTCCGTGGGAACCATGATTCGACCGACCAGGTGCTCCATGCCTTCGATCTGGACCTTCCGGAGCAGGGTCTCTCGAACGCCGGATTCCTTGTTGCTCGCGACTCGAAGCACGAACCAGTCGAAGCCTGGTCGGTACATCGGCATGTCCGCAGCGGGATCGAACTGATTCTCAGCCTCTCCGCCGGACTTGGTCGGTGCATCGCTGACGATTCGGTGAGTCGCCACACCGCCGACATCGCCGAGGCTTTGGCCGGCGGCGGCTCGCGTCGCGGCTTCCCGGCCCGAAGCGAGACGCTTCTTCGGTGTCGCTTCGGTCGTCGGATCGGCCTCCGTCGGATCAACCGAGTCGACCGACTCAACCGGAGCCTCGGGCGTGGTGCCCTCGGTCTCGGGCTGTTCAGGCTGGTGTTCGTCGGAGATCGTCATGTCATCACCTCGTCGTGGGTTCGCCGTTCGTCGGGATCGCCTCGCGAGGTCGCGGGCGACGCTCGAGCGGCATCAGGTCGGGGGAGCGTCGAGCACATGGATCGAGCTGAAGATCCAGTAGAAGAGGAGGTCGAAGACCTTGCAGAAGCCGGCGATTCCCGCCGCGAGAAGGATGACGACGATCGTCGATCCTGTGATCTCCCGCCGCGTCGACCAGTTGACCTTCTTCATCTCCGCCTCGGTCGCCACGAGAAAGTCCACCGACCTCGGTCGGACCCACACGTACGCGTAGAGAAGTCCCCCAAGGATCGCACACCAGGCGACTCCGCCGATCGCCTGCCACCAGATGGGTGCAAGGCCGAACCACTCCGTGTCGTTGAAGAGATCCTTGATCCAGACGGCTCCCAGCAGTGTCAGCACCGCACCTGCGATGGTGGACATCTGACGCGTCCAGTAGCCCTGGCCCTTCTTGTAGATCGCGGTGGACATATCGTTTCCAACTTCGGGGCCGACCGACGTTCACCGGCCGACGGAACACGCCAGGAGTGACTCGAACACTCAACCTGCGGATTTGGAATCCGCTGCTCTGCCAATTGAGCTACTGGCGTTCGAGGAGAGTGCCACGAGTCGATCGCAAAGGCGATCTCTCGACGTCACTTCCGCTTGATCTTGTGCAGCGTGTGCTTCCGAAGAGAGGGGGAGTACTTCATGAAGCCCTCCTTGACCTTCTCGTCGATACCACCCTTGACGCGGATGTTGGTGCGGTAGTTCATGTCACCGGTCTCGGTGCACACCAACCACACGTATTCGCGATCGAGCTTCTTGGCCATGTCGCTGCGTCCTTTCGAGGAAAGCGCCTCGAGCGGTCGGTCTGGTCGTCGGGTCCCACCTTGGGACGAGACCCGACGACCGTATTCGACCGATGTTTCCGACTACTCGATGATCTTGGTGACCACGCCGGAGCCCACGGTACGACCGCCTTCGCGGACCGCGAACCGAACGCCCTCTTCCATGGCCACACCCTTGCCTTCGAGGTCGACTTCGAGCTCGACGTTGTCGCCGGGCATGCACATCTCGGCGCCACCCAGAAGGGTGAGCTTGCCGGTGATGTCGGTGGTTCGGAAGTAGAACTGGGGCTTGTAGCCGGAGAAGAACGGCGTGTGACGCCCGCCTTCTTCCTTGGTCAACACATAGACCTGACCCTGGAACTTCATGTGCGGCTTGATGCTTCCGGGCTTGCAGAGCACCTGGCCACGCTGGATCTCTTCCTTTTCGACGCCACGAAGGAGGCAACCGACGTTGTCGCCGGCCTGACCTTCATCGAGGGTCTTCTGGAACATCTCGACGCCCGTGATGGTGGTCTTCATGTCGACGGCACCCAGACCGACGATCTCGGCTTCGTCACCGACCTTGACCACGCCACGCTCGATACGACCGGTGGCGACGGTGCCTCGACCCTTGATCGAGAACACGTCTTCGATCGACATGAGGAACGGCTTGTCGGTTTCCCGCTCGGGCTCCTCGATGTAGGTGTCGAGCGCTTCGAGAAGCTCGCCGATGCACGCGTTGGCGGCGTCGTCGGTGGGGTTCTGAAGGGCCGGGAAGGCGGCACCGCGGATGACCGGGGTGTCGTCACCGGGAAAGTCGTACTTGTTGAGGAGTTCACGGACCTCGAGTTCGATGAGCTCGAGCAGCTCCTCGTCGTCGACGAGATCGCACTTGTTGAGGAACACCACAATCTTGGGCACACCGACCTGGCGAGCCAGGAGGATGTGCTCACGCGTCTGCGGCATGGGACCGTCGGATGCGGAACAGACCAGGATGGCGCCGTCCATCTGGGCGGCACCAGTGATCATGTTCTTCACGTAATCGGCGTGTCCAGGGCAGTCGACGTGAGCGTAGTGCCGGTTGGGCGACTCGTACTCGACGTGGCTGGTGGCGATCGTGAGGATCTTGGTCGGGTCGCGACGACCTTCCGACTCCGAGGCCTTGGCGACCTCGTCGTAGGCGATCTGCTTTGCGAGACCCTTCTCGCCCTGCACCGTGGTGATCGCGGCGGTGAGTGTGGTCTTGCCGTGGTCAACGTGGCCAATGGTACCGACGTTGACGTGCGGCTTCGTCCTTTGGAAGACTTCCTTAGCCATCTGCGGGCTTCTCCGAGTTCCCGCCGTCGGCGTCAGGTGACCGATCGGCGATGCAACGAAGCGGGACGTGGTCTGGATAGGACCGGTGTCCCGTTTGCCTGCCCATCCAACTTCGGACAGTCACAGGCGAATGAGCGGATCTCCCCTCGAGACCCGCAAGCCACCGACGGGACTTGAACCCGTGACCTCACCCTTACCAAGGGTGTGCTCTACCACTGAGCTACGGTGGCG
>PKCT01000050.1 GCA_002862325.1 Phycisphaerae bacterium | reverse complement strand
GAATGGACGCCCTTGTCGACGTAGTCGCCGAGGAAGACGAGCGCGGACCCGGCGCGGCCCGTCCACCGCGGCCCGGCCGGTGTCGACCGGGGTTCCGATCCACCACGACCGGACACTCTCGATCGGCGGGAGAAGACGCGTACAGTCGAGTTCGAGGGCGGCGGCATCCGCGGGATCCTGGAGGGATATGAGCACGACGTGCTGCAAGAGTGCCTGGTCCTCGCTCTTTCTCGTCGCCGGATCGCTCTCGCAACCGAAGCTGGCGGTGACGGCGAGGGCCACGCACATCAGCAGGCCGTGATGAAGGCGTCGACGAGGTGCGGCCGAGACGGGGTTCATGGCGAAGGCTCCGGGCGTTTCTCACCCGCGAGAATCTCCACCGGCAGTCGATTTCCATCGGGCGGGGTGGGGCAGGTGGCGAAGGGGGTGAACGAGCATGGCGGCGTCGTCGCGCGATTGAAGTCGAGCTGGACGATGCCGTCGGCATCGGCGGGCGGTATCGAAAGGAAGCGGCCGCCACCGTAGGTGTCCAAGCCGTTGGTGCGGTCGCCGAACACGAGGAAGTAGCCCTCGCCGGCCGGTTCGACCAGAAGGGCATGCGATGCACCATCGAGCTCGAATCGGACCGTGCCTGCGACTCGATGGTCCTCGAGGTGGTCGCTCACGAGCCGAATCGGCATCGTCGCATCGAGCTTCCCCGCCTCGAATCGCCCCTCCAGGATCCAGGCGGGGTCGTGGTCGAACCTCGGAACGCCCTTGAACCCGGTTCGCGTCGGAGATTCCGGGTCCTTGATCCGCAGCGCGGCCCGATCGTGGCGATGGATGTGCGTCACCAGGAGTCGCCCGACTCGAAGGACGGGACCGGCACCGATTCGGTCGTCGGCCAACACCACCGATCGTCCGGCATCGAGCGGACGACCATCCAGGCTGGCGATCCCGTCCGCGGCAGGCGTGAATCGGACCGTCCCGCCATCGAGGTCGAAGCGACCGGCGTGGGGCGCGTCGGCGCCCGCGAGCACGATGGCCCGTTCATTCGGGGCTGGGGCGGTGCCGATCGTGGCGCCTCCCGGTTCCAGCCACACGAGGCCGACGAGCGTGAGCCATCCGTCGGGGGCGGCCAGGGTCCGCTCGCGTCGATCGATCCAGTCTGCGTGGTTGGATGGGAGGTTCGATTGGGGGTTGGTCATGTCGCTGGAGGGTGGCGGGCCGCAGCCGCCGATGACGAGAAGAGCACACGTACTGGCGATGCTGGGCAGAAGATCGGCCACGCCCTCATCCTCGTCTGAAGTCGATGAGATCGCAACATTCCACGCCCCCTGAAAGACCCCCGTCGCGGTGGTGGGCACCGTGACGGGGGCGAGGGGATGAGACGCGTTGCGCGTCCCTTGAGAGAGAAGCGACGGAAACGGAATCCAGGAGAAGGCCACCCCTACGGAGACTGAGGGGAGTCGGATCCGCGTGTTCCCTGCGTAACCGACCAGTGCGAGAGGGTCCGTCCACTCGTCGACCGTCTCGAACCTGAACCGAAAGCCGCTTCCGCCGCGGGGCCGGACTGGGCGATGTCGGAGAGATGCCCAGCGACCGGCCTGGTTCGCCTTGGGTCAACTACAACCCATCGAATTCCCACAGTTGTGGCACCGATAGCAGGTGCCGTTTCGTACGGTGATCGATCCGCAGACATCGCAGGCCGGGGCGTCGCCCATCAGGGATGCGTTGGATTGATCGAGAACATTGGCCCGGAGGTCAAAGGCCCCCTCGGACGAGGTGTCTTCGGTGACGACCTGGTCGGGCGAGGTCTCGATGACCGGCTTTCGGGCTTCCGCCTGCAGCGAAGAGGAGGCGGAACCGCCGGCCATGAAGCTCGACATGGGCGAGGTCGGCGTGGACGGTGGTGCGTCGGTCTTCTCCGGGCCGGGGCCGGACGATGCGGTGTCGGACGTCTTGCAATCGGGGTCCTCCTTGACGGTCGCGGCCTTCTTTTCGTTGGCCGACGGGGTGGTCGCCGGCGTCCTGCGCGGCGCATTCTGCTCTCGATAGTCCGGGACGAACTGCATGCCCAGCCATCGGAAGATGTAGTCGACGAGACTCTTGGCGAACGGGATCTCACGGTTGGTCGTGATGCCCATCGGTTCGAATCGCTGGTGCGCGAACTTGGTCACCAGGCTCTGGACCGGCACGCCGTACTGCAGCGCAACGCTGATCGCGGTGCCGAGGCTGTCCATCAGACCGCCGATGGTGGAGCCTTCCTTCGCCATCGTGATGAACAGTTCGCCGGGATCGCCGTCCTCGTACAGGCCGACGATAAGGTAGCCCTCGTGGCCGGCGACGTTGAACTTGTGGGTCAGCGAGTCCCGCGTGTCGGGGAGTCGGCGACGCATCGGTCGCTCAATCACCTTCTCGACCACGCGTTCGATCACCTGGGTCTCCTCGGTCGCGGCCTCGAGGCTCGCTTCGAGCATCGCATCTGCCGCCTCGATCGCACCCGAGGATTCCAGCGCCTCGTCCGCGTCGACGTCGTCGTCCTTCTCGGCGTCCGCCGAGGTGTTGAGGGGCTGGCTGAGCTTGCAACCGTCGCGATAGAGCGCGTTGGCCTTGAGACCGAGTTCCCAGCTGAGGCGGTAGCTCTCGCCGATCGACTCGACCGAGGCGTCGGCGGGAAGGTTGATGGTCTTGGAGATGGCGCCGGAGATGAACGGCTGGGCCGCGGCCATCATGCGGATGTGACCTTCCGGAGCGATGAATCGCGTGCCTTCCGGTCCACACTTGTTGGCACAGTCGAAGATCTCGAGATCCTCGTCCTTGATGAACGGAGCGCCTTCGACCGTCTGCGTACCGCAGATGACTCGGTTGAGCATCCGCTTCTGGGCGGTGGTGAGTCCGAGG
The DNA here is from genome assembly GCA_002862325.1 of Phycisphaerae bacterium. GTDB lineage: Bacteria > Planctomycetota > Phycisphaerae > Phycisphaerales > SM1A02. Next base: position 4,341 of record PKCT01000050.1, on the reverse strand, counting down.
GCGTCGAGACCATCGAAGCCCATGTCGGCGCGGGCGGTCTCCGGATCGATGCCCAGCGCGGTGAGCACGGTCTCCGGCATGGACCAGGCGTTGAACGCGAAGCGGAGCTCGAACACCGTGGGCAGCTGGTTCTCCAGCGCCACGAGGTCCTCGCCGGTGAAGCCCTTCTCGACCAGGAACTCGCGGAAGGTTCGGCTGTCGGAGCCGATGGTGCCGTCGGTGTTCGGCATCGTCACCGAGAGGTCGAGTCGTCCCATGACGTGAGCGATGATCTCGTCGATCTCGTTGTCCGCGTAACCGAGCGAGTTGAGCGACGGACGCAGGGACTGGTTGGCGATCTTGAAGTAGCCGCCGCCTGCGAGCTTCTTGAACTTCACCAGCGCGAAGTCCGGCTCGACGCCGGTGGTGTCGCAGTCCATGAGAAGGCCGATGGTGCCGGTCGGGGCGATGACCGAGACCTGCGCGTTCCGGAATCCGAACTTCTCGCCGAACGCGAGGGCGTCGTCCCAGGCGCTGGTCGCGTGGGTGAGGATCTCCTTGGTGTTGGTGAAGCTTCCGCCGCTCATGGTGGCGTGATCGATGGGGACCGGGCGGATTCGCAGCGACTCGTACTCGTCGGAGTCCCGTGCGACGCCCTGGGCGGCGCGACGGTGGTTCCGGACGACTCGCATCATGTGCTCGCGGTTCTCCTGGAAGCCGTCGAACGGGCCGTGTTCGGCCGCCAGCAGGGCGCTGGCGGCGTAGCTGCGTCCCGTGAGGATGGAGGTCAGCGAGCTGGCGATCGCTCGTCCCTCCTCGCTGTCATAGGGGATGCCCGCTTGCATGAGCATGGCCCCAAGGTTGGCGTATCCCAGGCCGAGCGTCCGGTACTTCCAGCTCTTCCGGGCGATCTCCTCGCTCGGGAAGCTTGCCATGAGGACCGAGATCTCCAGAACGATCGTCCAGAGACCGATCGCATGCTCGTAGCCATCGAGATCGAAGGTGCGGGACGTGGATTCGTAGAACTTGAGAAGGTTGATCGACGCCAGGTTGCACGCGGTGTCGTCGAGGAACATGTACTCCGAGCACGGATTGCTCGCGTTGATGCGGCCCCCCTCGGGGCAGGTGTGCCAGGCGTTGATCGTCGAGTCGTACTGCACGCCGGGGTCGGCGCACTTCCAGGCGGCGAAGCAGATCTTCTCCCAGAGCCCGGTCGCGGGAATCGCTTTGGCGATCTCGCCGTCGGTGCGGCGAACGAGATTCCAGTCCTGGTCGTGATCCACCGCGTCGAAGAACTCGTCGGAGATCCGGACGCTGTTGTTGGAGTTCTGACCGCTGACGGTGTAGTAGGCCTCGCCATTGAAGTCGTAATCGAGGGTGAGGCCGAGGTTCCGGGCGATCTCCTGCTGGTCGTCCTCGAGGGCCTTGAGTCCCTCGACGAGAGCGGCGACCTTGATCTCCTCGCGGACCTTCCAGTCGACGAAGGCTTCGATGTCGGGGTGATCGAGATCGAGACAGACCATCTTCGCGGCTCGGCGGGTGGTGCCGCCGGACTTGATGGCACCGGCCGCCCGGTCGCCGATCTTGAGGAAGCTCATGAGTCCCGAGCTGCGACCGCCGCCGGAAAGCGGCTCGTCGGATCCGCGAATCTCGGAGAAGTTGGTTCCGGTGCCGGAGCCGTACTTGAAGAGACGGGCCTCTCGGGTCCAGAGATCCATGATCCCGCCTTCACCGACGAGGTCGTCCCGAACCCGCTGGATGAAGCAGGCGTGCGGCTGCGGGTGGGAGTAGGCGTCCTTGGCGAGGGTGACGTTGCCGGTCCCGTGGTCGGCGATGAAGTGCCCCTGGGCCGGGCCGGAGATGCCGTAGGCGAGATTCAATCCGGTGTTGAACCACTGCGGGCTATTCGGGGCGGCCATCTGGTGAAGCAGCATGTAGGACAGCTCGGCCTGGAAGGCGTCGGCGTCCGCCGGCGTGGAGAAGTAGCCGTACCGCTCACCCCAGTGCCGCCAGCAGCCGGCGAGACGGGAAACGACCTGTCGAACCGAGCGTTCCGGGCCGGTCACGGGTGTGCCGTTCTCGTCGAGCAGGGGGGCGCCGGTCGCGTCGGTCTGGGGGACGCCGGCCTTGCGGAAGTACTTGCTCACCACGATGTCGGTGGCGAGCTGACTCCAGTCCGCGGGGATCTCGGCGTCGTTCATCTCGAAGACGACGGAGCCGTCGGCGTTGCCGATTCGGCTGGAACGTGCGGACCATTCGACGGAGTCGAAGACGTCCTGGTTGGGGGTGGTGAAGCGTCGGGAAATCTTCATGGAGGCTGTCCTTCAGTGACCGTTGTTGTCGTCAATGACACAGGCGCACCCGCGGGGCCGGCGACCGGGCTTCTGATCGGTCAGAAACCCGTGCCGTCGACGCGGGGAAGCGTGAGTCCGTCCTGATCCTGGTATTTGCCGCCCTTGTCGGCGTAACTCGTCTGGCAGATGCGATCCGCCTTGAGGAACACCATCTGAGCGATGCCCTCCTCCGCATAGACCTTGGCGGGAAGAGGTGTGGTATTGCTGATTTCGAGCGTGACCTTGCCTCGCCATTCCGGTTCGAGTGGGGTCACGTTCACGATGAGCCCGCAGCGGGCGTAGGTACTCTTCCCCACGCAGATCACGAGCGTGTCGCGGGGAATCGACATCGTCTCGACCGTTTCGGCCAAGGCGAAGGAGTTCGGGGGGATGACGATGTGGTCCTGGCCGAGGGCCTTCGTGTCGATCTCCAGGAAGAGGTCGGGGGAGAAGGCCTTCGGGTCGACGATCGCGGTCCCGCCGGATGGGGCGTTGGTGAAGATCTTGAATCGCGTTCCCACCCGGACGTCGTAGCCGTAGCTCGAGACGCCGTAGGAGATCGTGTCGGGACGACGTTCCGCGGCCTCGAAGGGCTCGATGCCCACGAGTTCACGGATTTGAGTGTCGCAAAGTACCGGCATGTCTGATCAACCTTAGATGGGGAAGCGAGTCGAATTGTCTACTTGTCACGTTGTCTGCAGGGTGGCGGGGATGCGCATCGATCGGGTCGATCGATGCCCCCGATTTCATTACGTCCGAGCGGTAGCGTGGGTTGTGGCATCTCCTGCCGCGGCCCGCGATTTTTGCGGTCCCGTGACAGTCGTTTCTTGGGCGGTACGGTCGGACCGCGTCGCTTGGAATCCTTCTCGTTCATCATGGCCGATGCCTGCGTCAATTCCCTGTTGCCTCGGGTCGTTCAACCGTGCACCCTGCCTTCCAAGAGCCGACCCAGGAACCTGCGTCGCTGCTTCACGATCCACTGACTCGCCACACAAGGCCGTGGCGACCAATCCCCGGTCAGGCCGACGCCGCGGACGGCGTCCGGGTGCTCGTGAGATGGGAGTCGGTCGGGAGGCGTGGGCCGCGGTGGCGGGGGACGGGACGTCATCGACGCAACGACGTGTCGATTGGTCTCGCCGACTCGCGGTCGGGCTCGAAATCTCCGTGGATGCGTCCTGGGAACGATCTGGGACGCGGGACTCACTCTCACTCGGTGCCGGCTCGGCCGGCCACCGCACCTTTCTTCTTCGCCAGCACTTGCTGGCCTCTCCAGGCCGGCCGAAGCCACGCCTCTCGAATCCGCCTCCTCACACCTGCGATTCGCGCCTCGAATCCCGCAGGGTGGGGATGTCTACGTGGAGATCCAGCCAGGCTGGAAATCCAGCACGAAGGTCCGAGAACCTTCACTCCCCTCGGAATCTTCGCAGGTCGGGGAGGTTCGTGGCCGTAAACGACCAGTCTTCCACAACTCAAGCATCTTGGCCACTACATCTTGTGGTGGCAAGTGGAAAACCACCATATTTCGTCCTTCTTTCACAAGATATTCAATTCTTCGAGGAATGCGATCGTACCGAAACCGCAGGTTCTGTCCAGCACAGCATCTGGGTGTGGAAAGCCGGTCGCAGCGTGTCGTTCTACCCGTGATTGTGGAAAGTCTGTCGATTCGTGCTGGCAACGCCGGCGGGCCCGATCCAGCCCTCGAGACGGCCTCGTAGACTCGGTATATGACCCTCGATCAAGACGTGCTGCTCGCCGATCTGACCGACGCCCAACGCGCGGCGACGACGCACGTCGACGGACCGATGCTGGTGCTCGCCGGACCAGGTTCGGGGAAGACCCGCGTCATCACCCGTCGAATCGCGTACCTCGTGTCGCTTGGCGTTCCGGCGTGGCAGATTCTCGCGGTGACCTTCACCAACAAGGCCGCCGGCGAGATGCGCGAGCGCGTCGATCGACTTCTTCCCTCGGATCTTCCGGGCCGCCGCGGGCTCACGGTCGCGACCTTTCACGGCTTCTGCGCCCGACTGCT
>PKCT01000126.1 GCA_002862325.1 Phycisphaerae bacterium | reverse complement strand
AAGAACACGGTCGAGGCCAAGGTCGCGATCACGGATCCGTCGCCACTGCTCAAGCCGGACATGCTCGCCCGAGTGCGAATCCTGCCGAACAGCGCAGCGGACGCGGACACGGACGCGGTTCGGCGCACCGCCTCCCGTGTCTTCGTGCCGGAGGACGCGATTCGAGAGGACGGTCGGGTCTGGGTCGTGGCGGACCGCCGCGGGAACGCCGGTCTGGCCCAACCGCGCGACGTGGTGCTCGGGCCCGGGCGTCATGAGGACTGGCTGGAGATCGAAGACGGCCTCTCGCCCGGAGACGTCGTCATCCTGGGCGATCCGCCCGCGTCGAATACCCCCGTCGTCGCCCGCGCGCGGACCGAGGAGGATCCACGATGAGCCTGATCGAATGTCGCCAACTCACCCGGACCTATCGCCGAGGCGATCAGGAGATCACACCCCTGCGCGATCTCGATCTGGACATCGAGGCCGGCACCTTCCTGGCGCTGATGGGGCCGTCCGGATCAGGAAAGACCACCTTGCTCAATCTCCTCGCCGGCATCGACCGACCCACGAGCGGTTCGCTGGTCGTCGATGGACGCGAGATTCACCATCTTTCGCGGGGTGCGCTCGCGGCGTGGCGGGCGTCCGCGGTGGGGTACATCTTCCAGCTCTACAACCTCGTACCGGTACTGACCGCCTACGAAAACGTCGAACTACCCCTTCTTCTGCACAGGATCTCCCGCAAGGAACGTCACCGTCGCGTTGCAGCCGCGCTCGACCTCGTAGGCATCGCCGATCGCAGCGATCACCTTCCAAGACAACTCTCGGGGGGACAGGAGCAGCGGGTGGCGATCGCACGAGCCATCGTGACCGACCCCACACTCATCCTCGCCGACGAACCCACCGGGGATCTCGACCGTGAAAGCGCCGTCTCGATCATGGATCTCATGGCGAGATTGAATCGGGACCTGGGACGCACGATCGTCATGGTGACGCACGATCCCAAGACCACCGAGTGGTGCGACTCGGTGCTCCACCTGGAGAAGGGACGTCTCGCCGAGGCCGAAGGCGAAGCCACTACCCCGATGGCGTCGGAGTCAAACCTTGAATCGGAGGATGTGCGATGAGCCGGATACTTTCGACCTTCCCGACCGTCTGGAGACAGATCGTGCGAGCACCGCTTCGAAGCGGCCTCACGGTCGCGGGCATCGCCATGGCGATCTTCCTCTTCACCTCGGTCGAAGCGATGCGATCCGGCGTGCACGAAGCCACCAGCGCCTCGGCCGAGGACGCGACGTTGATCGTCTACCGGGAGAATCGATTCTGTCCGTTCAGCAGCAAGTTGCCGCAGTACTACGGCGACCGGATCGAACGGGTGGAGGGCGTGTCCAGCGTGGTCCCGATGCAGATCCTGGTGTCGAACTGCCGAGCGAGCCTCGATGTCGTGACGTTTCGCGGTATTCCGGCGGACGACGTGGAACGGACGCTGAGCGATGCTGCGCAGATCGTCGATGGAGACATGGACACCTGGCAGAAGCGGGGAGACGCGGCCCTGGTCGGCGAATCCATGGCGGTGAGACGTGGCGTCAAGGTCGGCGACCGATTCAGCGCCGCGGGAATCACGGTCTACATCGCCGGCATCGTGGCGAGCGACCGGCTCCAGGACCGCAACGTCGCGTACGTGAAGCTTCCGTTCATCCAGGAGGCGATGTATCGAGGTGGTACGGGTGGGATCGTGACGCAGTTCATCGTCACCGTCGACGACCCCACGTCCCTGGATACGGTGGCCGCATCCATCGATGCGGAATTCGCCCGCGACGAGCATCCGACCTCGACCTGGCCGGAGAAGGCCTTCACCGGTCGTGCCGCCCGCGACGTTCTGGAACTCGTCAACTTCGCCAGCTGGGTGGGCTGGGGATCTCTCGCCATGGTTCTCGCGTTGATCGGAAATGCCATCGTCCTCGCGATGCGCGATCGGATCCGGGATCATGCGGTGCTCCAGACGCTTGGATTCACCGGCGGCCTTCTCGCCTGGATGGTCCTCATGGAGGGCGCGATCCTAGGTCTCCTGGGCGGTGCGGTCGGCGCGATCGCATCGGTCGCCCTGATGATGGTCGGACGATTCAACCTCACGATGGAGGGCGTCAACATCGAAGTCGCGCACGACCCGCGGCTCGCGTTCGTCGGCGCGGGCATCGCCCTCGGACTGGGTCTCCTCGCCGGCGTGGTGCCGGCCCTGAGGGCCGCTCGAGCCGAAATCAGCGAAGGCCTCCGGGCCGTTTGATCGGAGACGTCGACCGATGCCAGGACTTCCTCTCGACTACGCCATTCGCAATCTCGGACGCAGTCCGTCCCGTCTGTTGCTCACCGCGACCGGCAGCGGACTCGTCGTCGCCCTGGTGATCGGGGCGGGCGGGTTCATCAACGGCATGCAACAGGCCCTCCGCACGAGCGGCTCCGAACGGAACGTGATCCTGATCGGGATCGGGAGCGAAGAGAGCATCGAGCGGAGCGAGATCCCGATGTCGACACCCACGATCGCCGCCGCGAGCATCCCCGATGTCGTTTCGCATGCCGGCACGTCGGCGGTGTCGCCCGAGATCCACACGGCGCTGGAGATCGAGACGGAGACGGGTGGAAAGACCAACGCGATGATTCGGGGAGTCCGCCCGTCGGCGTTCCTCGTGCACGAGAACGCGAACTTCATAGCAGGACGACCACCTCGACGGGGCATGAACGAGGTCGCGGCCGGACAGCTCGCGATACGAACCCTCGGCTACGTCGGTCCATCGGAGGCCGTCGGGGGCGAGATCTCCGTCGACGACACGACGTTCGTGATCAGCGGCGTCATCGCCGCAGACGGCGGCGTCATCGAAGGCGAGATCTGGATGCCGCTCTCCGATCTTCTCGTCGTCTCCCAGCGGGACACACTCTCCTGCGTCGTGGCGAGACTCGAGAGCACGGACGTCAGTGGCACCGAGGCGTTCACCAGCTCACGGTTGGATCTCGAGTTGCTGGCGACCCGCGAGAGCGACTACTACGCGTCCCTCGCCGCCTTCTTTCGGCCGATTCGGATCATGGTGATCGCCACCGCCATCATGGTCGCCCTCGGCGGCGTGGTCGGAGGTCTCAACACGACCTACGCCGCCTTCGCGAGCCGCGTCCGGGAGATCGGGACCCTTCAGACCCTCGGCTATTCGCGCGGCGCAATCGTCCGCAGTCTCATCGTCGAGTCGGTCCTCGCCGCTGCGATCGGGGGGCTCGTCGCCGCCGGACTGTGCATCTGGCTGCTCAACGGCGTCGCGATCGACTTCTCCATGGGCGTCTTCGGTCTGAATATCGACTCCGGCGTGCTCGCGATCGGACTCGCGTCCGGACTCGGCCTGGGCGTGGTGGGCGCGATGATGCCCGCGGTCCGGTGCCTTCGGCTCGCCGTCCCTGAGGCCCTGAAGGCGAACTGACTACCATCTCACCGTGCTTCGACCCACTCCACAGAGGTTCAACATGACACGTACGATCCCCCTTCTCGTCGCGACCGGATTCCTGTTCACCCTTCCACTGGGATGCGGTGACTCCTCGAGCAGCGACACGTCCGCCTCCATTGCAACGCCGGCGTCGATTCCGGCCGCCTTCTTCACGAGCCGGCGTCCGGCCGAGGTCTCCGATCTCGTGAAGATCAAGCCGGACGCGGAGAAGGGCGACGCGATCACCTTCCTCGCACGCGTCGGAGGTCGGGAGAAACCGTTCGTCGACGGGCAGGCGATCTTCACGGTCACCGACCCCTCGCTGGTCTCGTGCGAGCTCATGGGCGAGGAGGACCACTGTTCCGTGCCTTGGGACTACTGCTGCACGCCCTCCGAGGAGATTCGGATGGGATCGGCGACGGTCCGACTCCTCGGCGACGACGAACGGCCGCTCCGTTCCTCCGCGCAGGGCGCCGGCGGATTGGCGCCGGCACGATTCGTGGTGATCGACGGCGTGGTCGCTGACCGGAACGAGGAGGGACTCTTCGTGGTCGACGCGACACGCGTCTGGGTCGGAGGCCGTCCGGAGCGAGGCAAGCCGCGTCTCGGCTCCATGATGGGCGAGGAACGCGTCAACGTTCCGGCCCACGACCACGACTTCGACGGATTCCCCGACCACGCGCCCGAAGACCACGACCACGACCACGACCACGACCACGGCCACGACCACGATCACGATTGAACGCGGACGTGACCACCACTGACCGTCGAGGAAGAGCGAGCATGTCCAAGGTCCTCGGGATCGATGTCGGGACGAGCGGAACGAAGGCGGTCGTCGTCGACGCGTCGGGAATCGTCGCCGGCGTCGGCCACGGCGGCTATGCCCCCACGATGCTCCGAAGCGGATGGAGTGAACAACCGCCCGAAGACTGGTGGACCGGCAGTCAGGTCGCGATCCAAGCGGCATGCCGAGACGCCTCGTGCGATCCTTCGGAGATCGAAGCCGTCGGTCTCACCGGGCAGATGCACGGACTGGTAACGCTCGACGCCTCGATGTCCCCCATCCGTCCCGCGATCCTCTGGAACGATGGGCGGTCCCAGTCGATTTGCGACGACGTCGAGTCCGAACTCGGAATCGATCGACTTCTGGCTGCCACCGGAAATCGGATGCTGGCCGGATTCACCGCGCCGAAACTCCTGTGGATGCGCGAGCACGAGCCCGATGCCTACGCCCGGGTCGAAAAGGTCCTCCTCCCCAAGGACTGGCTTCGTTGGAAGCTGACCGAAGAGTTGTCGACCGATGTCTCCGACGCGAGCGGTACGGCCGTCTTCGACTGCGAACACCGAAGGTGGGCGACGGATCTGCTCGACGAACTCGATCTTCCGCGCTCGTGGTGGCCCGACGCGGCCGAAAGCGTCGAGGTCACTGGTCGCATCACCGAAGAGGCCTCGACCGAAACCGGACTTCGATCCGGCGTTCCCGTCGTGGCCGGTGCCGGCGACCAGGCGGCAAGCGCGGTGGGCACCGGTCTCGTCCGAGAGGGCATGATCGGCGCCGCCCTCGGTACGAGCGGTGTGATCTTCGCACCGACCGAGCGATGGCGACCGGTGGCCGGCGGTACGCTCCACGCCTTCTGCCATGCGGTTCCAGGCACCTGGCATCTCATGGGCGTCATGCTCTCCGGCGCCGGAAGCCTCGACTGGTTCCGATCGGCGGTGACGCCGGATCTGCAGGAGCATCCGGACGCCTTCGCGGAGATCGAACGACTCGCGGCGGAGGTGCCAGCGGGAGCCGAGGGCGTCATGTTCATGCCGTATCTCTCGGGAGAGCGAACGCCCCATGCGGACACGGATGCGCGGGGCGGATTTATCGGCCTGGACAAACGCCATCACCGTGGACACCTGGCTCGTGCGGTCTTCGAGGGGGTCACCCATGGACTCGCCGACTGCCTGGATCTCGTCCGTGACGCGGACGTCCGCGCAGACGTCGTCCGACTCTCCGGTGGCGGAGTCAAGAGTTCGCTTTGGCGCCAGCTCTGTGCCGATCTCTTCGATCTTCCGGTCGCGACCACGACGACCACCGAAGGGACCGCATACGGCGCAGCCATGCTCGCCGCCGTGGGAGGTGGACTGGAGCAGCACCTCGAGACGACCTCCCGAACCTGGATCCACGAGACCGATCGCATCGAACCAGACGAGGACGGTCCCCGCCTGCTTGCACGTCGAGACGCGTATCGAGCCCTCTATCCCGCGCTGCAGCGGATCTTTCCGCTCCTCCGCCAGTCCTGAGAAACCGGAGCCAGACTCTTCATGCTTCCCATGCTCGCCATGACCGCGTCGATGCTTCTCGTCGGGTGGGTGATCTGGAAGGTGGTCAACCGGGTGGAAGCCGGCGACGCGTCGCTTCAGCGGAAGCTGGACGACGACGACCGGCGAGCCGCGGCCGGGCGAGGTGAACCGATCGACGACCCGAAGGAACCTCCGGCGACCTGATGACGACTCAGGCGAAGCCCCTCGACTTCAGTTGGTCGAATCGTGGTTGCAGATGACGCCCGGGACAGGAGGTCCGAGCGGTGGGCCACTCCTGGTGGGTCTTCACGTTCCTGGACGAGATGCCGAAGGCCGACATCAGCGCCGCGATCTGCAGATTGAGGGCCGCGACCTGCGAACTCGTCGGGCGCTCGATCTCGAAGTTGCCCATCACGAGGATGCCGATGTTCCCCTCGTTGTGCCGTTTGACGTGCGCGCCCTGCCAGGACAGCGGGCGGCACTCCCAGATGCGCCCCGATCGATCGATGGCGTAGTGGTAGCCGATGTCGGCCCAGCGGTTGTGGACCACGTGACCGCGTCGGATGGTCTCGAGTCGCGCGAGACTCGATCGCCGATCGGACCGGGTGAGGGGCGACTGCAGACCGTCGTGGTGCACCGTGACGTACCGCAGCCTGCCCATGCGATCCATGTTCCGCGTGTTGGGACGACTGGAAGTCCAATCCGCGCGGCTGACCACCTGGTCGAAGCCGGTGGAAGGCAGTCGTCGCGGCAATTCGACCGGAATGCGGGCGGTGCTGGAGGTGCTCGCCGACGGCAGATCGGGGAGGGGGCGTGCGATGGTCCGTCGCTTCGGTGCGCAGCCAAGCAGGCCCGCGGTTCCGATTCCCGCGACCGCCAGGATCCGAAGGGTCTGAGCGAGGACGTCTCGGCGATCGAGGCCGTTCCCGTCGCCGTGGTCACCCAATGATTTCTGGGGTTCTGACATCCGCAACTCCTCGGAATCGGTCCGGCTCGGGGTCTCGATGCGACCTTCCGTGGCCGCCGCTCCTGTGATCCATCGTCCGCCGGCCCGGTCCTTCTGCACTAAGTATAGGTCTCGCCCAACCGGGGGTTCCCGCCGATACGACGGGGCGGTCCAGAAGGTTTGCCAAGACGTCGGTTTGACGGGTCTCCACGGACCGTTCGAGACGATTTCCGACCGTCGCTTTCCCTGACCCCAGACGAATCCAACGCCTCCGGAATTGGGGCCTCCGGGCGGCGTCGAGAGCCGGATTTCGCTAGAATTCAAAGGTCCGGCGAGACGTCTCCCCATCGGGGATTTCGCCGGCATTCCCCCACCGCCGGCGTTGCCGGTCCGACGAATTCCCAATGACAGACCAGACGGACACTCCAACCGCCGACCAGGGTGGCGACGACTACACCAGCGAATCGATTCAGGTCCTCGAGGGACTCGAGGCGGTACGCAAGCGGCCGGGCATGTACGTCGGCGGAACCGGGTTGAACGCGCTCCATCACCTCGTCTACGAATGCGTCGACAACGCGATCGACGAAGC
>PKCT01000048.1 GCA_002862325.1 Phycisphaerae bacterium | reverse complement strand
TTTGGAAGCTGCTCCAGCTGCCCAAACGAAACGTGCAGCTCGAGCGGCTGCGCCTGGCGCGGTGGTGGCGAGATTGCGACTGGACGTGGCTCGATGGTGACTGCACGCGGGACTTGAGAAGGACGACACCGCCGAGAATCGCACCCGAGCCCAACGCCATGCTCAACAATGCCGCTGCAAATCCGAAACGAAGGCCCACGCTGCGACGGGAACCGACCCGGCCCACGAGGTCGAACACGACGGCGAAGACCACGACGTCCGCCGCTCCTTCGAAGAGACGGAGCAGAATCGTCGGACCGAACCCGATCGGGAGCCACATTGCCGTAAGGAGCAGCGCATCCACGATCGCCGCGATCCCGATGGCCAGAACGGGCCTGCCACGACGCGCCGCGAATCCAAGAAGTGGCACCGCGCACAGCGCACCAACGAGGTTGATCGAAAGGAACGCATGCGCATCGCCGGGACCGACGTCATACCGACCGACCATCAGTTCCCTGAGCAATGGAACCACCATCGCATCGGGGAGCGCGGTGAGTACGAGAAGGATCGCAATCGCCACGAAGTCGAAGGGCCTTCGATCGGTCTTGGAGCCTCGGAGATTTGAGACGGGGACGGCCAAGGAAGTCCCTGAAACGGAGGTGAACTGACGAGTCGACGGTCCGTTCAGGGTACTTCCCGCGATGGGACTCGGAGCGTTGGGCTCGGATACACTCCGACGTCCTGGAGAATCCCCCATGCCCGACAAGATCTATTCCTCCCCGACCGAAGCGCTCGATGGCCTCGCACGAGACGGCATCATGGTCGCGGTCGGCGGCTTCGGACTCTGTGGAATCCCCGAGCAACTCATCATCGCCCTCCGTGACTCCGCGGTCAGGAATCTGACTGCCGTGAGCAACAACGCAGGAGTCGACGGATGGGGCCTCGGACTCCTGCTGGAGACGGGCCAGATTCGCAAGATGGTCTCGAGCTACGTCGGCGAGAATGCCGAGTTCGAGCGTCAGTTCATGGCCGGTGAGCTCGAAGTCGAATTCAATCCGCAGGGCACCCTGGCGGAGCGAATGCGAGCCGGAGGAGCTGGAATCCCAGCCTTCTTCACGAAGACTGGCGTTGGAACCGCAGTCGCTGAGGGGAAGGAAACCCGCGATTTCGAGGGCGAGACCTTCGTCATGGAACGGGGAATCCGAACGGACCTCTCGCTCGTCAAGGCGTGGAAGGCGGATCGAGCCGGCAATCTCATGTATCGAAAGACCGCTCGGAACTTCAACCCCATGGCGGCGAGCTGTGGCGCTCACACGATCGCCGAGGTCGAAGAAATCGTCGATATCGGGACCCTCGACCCCGACCACATCCACACCCCGGGAATCTTCGTAGACAGAATCGTCAAGACGATTCCCGAAAAGCGGATCGAGCAGCGGACAACCCGGTCTTAGAACGTCCAATAACTCCGTTTCGGTTATCACGCATCCATCGGCGTCGCGGCAAACAAAACGCCGATGAACGAACTGATATCCCCGACTTTGTGACATATCCCAACCTGGTCGACGTTTACCCAGCCGAATGGATGTGAGATTTCGATTTCGACATCCCCCCGTTCCGTCCCCTTGAGCCTGCCCATGAAGACACCGAACCCCCTGAAGACCCTTCTCGCCTCCATCATGGCCCTGCCCATGCTCCTTCTGACGCCTGCAAGCCACGGTCAGTTTGGTGGAGCTGCAGGCATCGCGGATGCATTTCGAGCCGACTTCCTCGCACGAGACATGCAGCTCTTCGTCGAGCAACTCCGACTTGAGGATTGGCAACGCCCCATCATCGAAATGCTTTTTGAAGATTATCGGACAGCCTTCGACGGTGGCGTCGAACAAGTCCGGGAGGAAATCCAGGTCAACCAGAGCAGAATCGTCGCCGCTCGTCCTGAGCAGGTGATGGAGATCATTCTGGAGCCCATCACCGCATGGGATGTGGAGCGGAGAGCGCTCAAGGAGCAGTTCCTGAACAACGTCAAGGCCCAGCTCTCCGGCGAACAACTCAAGCGATGGCCTCGGTTCCAGCGGACGCTTCGGCGCGACAAGGAGCTCTCCAAGGGTGAGCTCGATGGCGAATCCATCGACCTGTACGTCTCCATCCGTCAGATGAGGATGCCCTACGAGGTCGAAGAGACCATCGATCCGCTGTTGGTCGACTACGAGATCGAGCTCGACGACGCGCTTATCGCTCGGGCCGCGAAGATCGATTCACTCCAAGATGAGCTGAAGGATGCGATGACCCGGATGGACTACGACGCCGGTCTCCGGGCCCAGGACCAGATCATGGCCGCCCGCACCCGGGTGCGTGCGATCCAGGACGCATGGATCGATCGCCTTGCGGACGCCATCCCGACCGAATACGCCGCAGAATTTCGAGCGAGAGCACTCGCGGAGGCCTATCCCCGAGCATTCCGACCGACCATCGTCCCCAAGATGTTCGACAAGATGCGGGAATGCGCGGATCTCTCGAACGATCAGATCAACGAATTCAACCTGGCCGAGGACCAATTCGACGTCGAAATGACGAACCTCGAGATGGAGATCGTGGCCTCGATTCGATCCAACCAGCCCGAGGAGGCCCGCCGGAGAGTAGAACGTCTGATCGAACAGAAGCGAACCGGGAAGAGGAACCGGACCGCAGGACCGACCGATGAACTCCTCGCCAAGAAGAAGGATCTCATCGACGAAACGAAGAACCGCATCAACGGCATGCTCACGCCCGAGCAGAACGCCGAGTGCATGAAGGGGCTTCGAACGATCACCCGGGATGGAAAGAAGGTCCCGCACGAGGGACGGACCGGTGGCCGTCGTTCGTGGCATCCACTTGGCGATCCGCCGCCGGACAGCGTGGCGACCCCGAACTTCCGTCCCGAGAAGCCGGAGTTCAACAACCGACAATCCTCCGGCCGCAGCCTGGACAGGGTCACGACGCGGTCGAGCAAGTCAAAGGGCGCCGCCGGCGGCTCGGGAAAGAAGGTCGGCGAAGGTTCTTCCAACAAGAAGAACAACGAATGATCTGGAACCACACACGTCTCAAGCGATGGGGATCGTCGTGAGCGAGAGCATTTCCGAAAACGAGAGCTTCGAGCCCATCGAAGGCGACAACCCCTTGGCGAGCGGGGAGATCCGCCTCGAGGTCTCGACTTCAGACAACGATCGAAAGTCGCCTGATCAGCTTGAACTGCTCGGCATCGATGTTCTCGATCGCCTCCCCGAGGTGGACGAGGAAGCGACGGAGCTCCTTGCTCCCGAGATCGCCGTTCGACTACGAGTGGTGCCGATCGATGCGAACACGAATCGCGTGACGATCGCGATGCTGGACCCTCTCGACTCCGAAGCGGTCGACGAGGTGTCGACCAGAACGGGCAGATCGGTGATGCGGGTCGGTCTCGAGAGCGCACTCTTCGCGGAGCTCATGAAGAGCGCCTACGGAACCACCGCGGCCCGGATGGCGGAGAGTCTGGCGGCGGAAGACGGACTCGCCGGGGAGAACGAGCACAATCTCGACGCCATCGAAGCGGACGACGTCCACCAGATGGCGGAGCAGCCGTCGCTGATCAATCTCGTCAACCTGATCCTGCTCGAAGCCATCCAGTCGCGGACCAGCGACGTCCACGTCGAGCCGTTCGAAGAGGAGCTCAAGGTCAAGTACCGAATCGACGGCGTCCTCCAAGAACAGCCGTCGCCGCCCAAGCACCTCCAAGCGGCGCTCGTTGGCCGAATCAAGATCATGGCGCACATGAACATCGCAGAGCGATACGTGCCCCAGGACGGCCACATCACCCTTCGATTCGAAGGGCGGAAGGTGGACATTCGAGTATCGACGGTCCCGACCCTGTACGGGGAATCCGTCGTGATGCGAATCCTCGACAAGTCGTCACTCCCACTCGACCTCAAGAGCCTGGGAATGGCCGCGCGGGATCGCGACGCGATGGACCATCTCATCACGAAACCACATGGACTGGTACTGGTGACCGGACCCACGGGCTCGGGAAAGACGACGACCCTGTACGCCTCCCTGAGCAAACTCTACGACCCACGCAAGAAGATCATCACGATCGAGGATCCGGTCGAGTACGAACTGGCGGGCATCAACCAGATCCCGGTCAATCCCAAGCGAGGCCTGACCTTCGCATCGGGACTTCGATCGATCCTCCGACAGGACCCGGACGTCATCTTCGTCGGCGAGATCCGCGACACCGAGACGGTCGACATCGTTATCCGGTCCGCTCTGACCGGACACCTCGTCTTCTCGACCCTCCACACGAACGATTCCATCTCGTCGGTCGGTCGCATGATCGACATGGGCGCGGAGCCGTACCTGGTCGCTTCGGTGATCGAAGGCATCCTCGCGCAGCGCCTAGGCCGGAGGATCTGCGACCATTGCCGGAAGACGGTGCCCATGAGCCAGGACCTGAGGTATCGACTGACGAAGGACGAGGCAGAACGCTTCGACGGCAAGATCACGATCGGCGAAGGGTGCGACAAGTGCGGGAACTCGGGATTCAGAGGTCGACTCGGTTTCTACGAACTGATCAAGATGAGCGCCCCTCTTCGAACGGCGATCTCCGAAGGCAAGTCCACCCTTCAGCTTCGCAACCACCTCGACGAGGACTTCGTCTCGATGAGAGAGGACGGGATCATCAAGGCGATCGAGGGAATCACCACTCCTGAAGAGGTGCTCAGGGCGACCCAGGACGTCGACGACTTCGGAGGTTGATGCGACATGCCTTCTTACGCCTATCAGGGGATCGATCAAGATGGCAATGCCGTGACCGGCTCGGTGGTCGCGAAGTCGAGGACCGCGGCCCTCGATCGAATCCGCGACCTGGGACGCACACCGACCGAGGTGGTCGAAGCGGCGGGAGCCTCCAAGACCGGCGCCACCAGCGGACGACCGACGATTCCGGTGTCCGACGTCGCGAATCTGATTCGGGAGCTTGCCACCGGCATCGAGGCGGGCCTGCCCCTCATGCAGAGCCTGACGACCGTTCGCCGACAGACCGCGAACCAGAAGCAGGCGGCGATCCTAGACTTCCTCATCGAACGGGTGGAGGCCGGACGCACCCTCGCGGACGCGTGTCGCGAATACGGTGCGCCCTTCGACGACATGATGGTGGGCATGTTCCGCGCCGCGGACGCTTCCGGCAAGATGCACGAGGTGCTGCATCAGCTCGCCGATCTCCTCGACCGGGGCGTCGAGCTGCGGCGTGAACTTGTGGGCGCGACGATCTATCCACTCATCGTGCTGGTGATCATGATCATCAGCGTGGTGATCTTCGTCGCGGTCCTGCTGCCCACGCTCATGGTTCCCCTGACGCAGCAGGGCGTGGAACTCCCCTGGCCGACCCGCGTGCTGCTCGGATTCTCGGAGTTCATCCGCAATTGGTGGTGGGCCGTCCTGATAGGAATCGGAAGCGGGATCTTCGCGTGGCGAAGCTGGTCGTCCATCCCCCAGAATCGTCGCCGAATCGATGGCGTCCTTCTTCGAATCCCGATCCTCGGCCCCCTGTTGCGCGACATCGCGGTCGCGAGATTCACCCGCACCCTGGGAACCCTCAGCTCGGCGGGCGTCCCCATTCTCTCGGCTCTCGGAATCGTCCGCGACACCCTTGGAAACACGGTCATGATGGACGCGATCGATGAAGTCCGTGAGAAGGTGACCACCGGTGGCTCCCTCGCATCGCCCCTCGAGAGATGTGGACACTTCCCACCGTTGCTCGTCCAGATCGTGAACATCGGGGAACGCTCGGGCCGACTGGAGGGGATGCTTCTTCACGCCGCGACGGCATTCGATCGACAGGTGAACAACAGCCTCAAGATCTTCACGAAGGCCCTTCCCCCGTTCCTGCTCGTATTCATGGCGATCATCGCCGCGTTCGTACTGTCAGCGATCATTCTTCCGCTCCTCGAACTTCAGAAGTCGCTCGCAACCGGATGACTTCATGGACCGGATCACCTCCACCCCCGTCTCTTGGAAAACAAGCATGACCCGCACACGCCGCTCAAAAAATCGTGAGATTCGTCGAGGATTCAGCCTCCTGGAGGTCATCATCGCGGTCACGATCATTGCGCTTCTGGCGACGCTTCTCCTACCCAACCTGACCCGATTCCTCAGGAGCGCGAAGGCGGACAAGGCCAAGGCCGAGGTCAACAGCCTCGCGAACCAGGTCCGGCTCTACATCGCGACCGAGACCACCGGAGATCTCTCCGACGACTTCACGCTCGACGTCCTGCTCGAGGGCGACGATCCGTATCTGAACAATCCAAGCGAACTGATCGACCCTTGGGAATCGCCGTACCTCATCATCATTCCCGGCGACAAGAATCGCGATTTCGACGTCATGTCCTACGGGCCCGACGGGCAATCGGGTGGGGACGACGACATCGTGAATGGAAAGGACTGAGCCCTGGATCCGCGGCCGACCGTGACCACGATCCATCGATCTCGCCGAGCGACCGGTTTCACGCTCGTCGAGGTGATCCTCGTGGCGGTGATTCTCGTGCTGCTTGGAACGATGGTGGTTCCGCGCATGGCCGGAACCGCGAAGAGCGAATTCCTCGTTGCGGTCGAAGGCGTGTCCGCGTGCCTCTCCACCTTCGCGTTCCAGGAAGCGACCGACGAGAGGCTCGTGGCCCTGAGCTTCGACGGAACCGAACGCCAACTCAACGTCCTGCAACTTCGAGGCGACGCCGCGACGGCCGAGTGGCGCACCGCGCCGATGACGCCGTCGGTCGTTCTGCCGCCCCACATCTCCTTCGCCATGGTCTCGATCGACGGTGCCAGCATGAGCCCCGACGACTGGTTCGTTTCGACCCAACCCAGTGGCAGCCGACCGTCGATCATGCTTCGACTGGAATCGGATCGCGGGCCTTCCGCGGAGATCGCACTCCCCCCGCATGCCCTGGGACCGATCGTCCGTCGAGACGGCGACCCGAACGCACCGACCATTCGCGAACCCGCCGACCTCGACGGCATGGGTGCCGACCGAGAGGCGTGGTGATGCGGTCCGATCCCCTCCGCCGACGTCCCCGACACCGTGGGGGTTTCGCCCTGCTCGACGTGATCATCGCGGGCGTGCTGCTCGCGATAGGACTTTCGACGATCTTCGCGATTACGGCTCGATCGCTCGAATTGCAGAAGGATGGCGAGGTTCGAGTGCAGGCCGCAGCCATGCTGCGGTCTGCTGCTCTGGTGCAAGTTCTGTCCTTCCGGGCACCGTGTGATTCCCAGTGCAGTAGGAGCTTTGCCACAAGAACCCACCCACAAGAAACCCAACCTTAAGTTGTTTATGTATGTTTATTTCTGTTGTTTTTTAATGTTTT
>PKCT01000194.1 GCA_002862325.1 Phycisphaerae bacterium | reverse complement strand
CGCGAATCTCGTCCGCGACCGCGTAGGCGTCGAGCTTCACCAGCTCGCTCCCGGTCTTCTCCTTGGCCGGCACGCCGCGGCCGGGCAACTGCGCGACTGCCGCCGAAGGGACGAGCAGCACGGCGCAGAGACCGATCAGACTGGCACGGACACACGTTCGAGGTCGCATCGAGCTCTGGCTCCGAAAGGTGGGACGGTCTCGCGTGACGGAAGTATCGCATATCCTCGGCCGACCGCGACCCCGCCCCGGAGATCCCCATGCGACCCACCCTGAGACGACCCCTCGTGCTCGCCTGCCTCAGCCTCAGCCTCGGCCTCGTCCTCGTCGGCTGCAAGACCAAGACCAGCGACCGCGATCTCCAGCCGCTCACCCCGCCCGAAGCGATCGCCAAGTTCGGCCTCCCCGGCGGCGGCGACGACCGCACGGTCTGGATCGATCCACGGACGTCGATGAAGTACGCCGAGGCGCACATCCCCGGTGCGATCAGCATCCCCTTCGGAGGCGGCAACTTCGAGTTCGAAGCGGCCAAGGTCTCCAAGGGCAAGACCGCGGTCGTCGTCTACGGCGACAACTTCCAGGACATCCTCGCCGACGCAGCGAGCAAGCGGCTCATCCAACTCGGCTACAAGGACGTCTACACCCTGCGCGGCGGCATCGAGCAGTGGGTCCTCGACGGACACGACATCGACGGAACAGACGCGACCTCGAACTGACGTCCGAGGTCGCGAGGAACAGTTCGATTGAACGAGCGGTCTACGAGAGCGCGGCGGCGCCGGAGACGATCTCGGTGAGTTCGGTCGTGATGCGGGCCTGACGAGCACGGTTGTAGTCGCGCTTGAGGTTACGACCGAGACCGGCGGCGTTGTCGGTCGCGGCCTTCATCGCGATCATCCGCATGATCTGCTCGCTGACCACCGCGTCGTTGAACGCCTGGAAGAGGGCCGTGCGGACCGCTCGGGGGAGCAGGTCGTTGAGCAGGGTCGCCTCGTCGGGCGTGAACTCGTACATGCTGGTCGATCCACCCGCCTCGCCCTCGTCGGCTCCGGTCGGCGCCTCCATGGGAAGCAGCTGCTGGATCTCCGGGATCTGGCGGGAGTTGCTCTCGAACCGCATGTAGGCGACCTTCACCGAGGCGAGCTCGCCGGAAATGAAGCGGTCCATGAGGTCGTCGGCGATCGCCGCGACCACCTCGAAGGCGGGCTTGTCGCCGACGTCGTGGAACTTCGCGACATCGACCTTCGCGAATCGGAAGAAGTTCTGCGCCTTCTTGCCAGCCGCCTCGACCACGACATCGCGACCGGACTCGACCTCCGCGGTGTAGTACCGGAGCGCCTTGCGGAGCACGTTCGCGTTGTACGCGCCGCAGAAGCCTCGGTCCGACCCGATGACGAGGATGAGGTCCTTGCCGTTCTTGTTGTCGGCGGTCACGAGTGGATGATCGAGCTCGCTCGGATCCTTGCAGACCGCCGCGACCAGCTCCCGGATCTTCTCCGTGTAGGGCTGGGTGGCGCGGGTGCGTTGGACCGCGGCGGTGAATTTCGCGGTGGCGATCATCTGCATCGTCTTGGTGATGCGTTGGATCGTGCCCACCGCGATCATGCGCGTCTTGATTTCGCGAATCTGTGCCATGAGAGCCGGAGTCTACTCCCCACCGGCCCCGTCCGCCACGGCCGAGGCGTCGGCAGCGGGGTCGGAATCCCGGCCGCCCACCCCCGGGCCGGCCCCCAGCCGGACGCCGTCCCACGCCAGTCGCATGCCCGGGGGCAGCTGCGGGTCCAGCTCGGCGTGCCGGATCTCGTGGGACATGTGGAGGAACCAGGTCGAATCGGCTCCGATCCGGGTCGCAGCGTCGATCGCCTGATCGATCGTGAAGTGGGTCGGGTGGTTCCGAGGCCGGAGCATGTCCAGGACGAGGGTCCGGAGTCCCTCGAGGGCCGGCCAGGTCTCGGGCGGAATCCCGGAGACGTCGGTGCAGTAGGCGAGCGGGAAGGGCGCTGGCTGGTCGGTGCTCGGCGTCCCGTCCGGATCGGCCGCCTCGAGCCGGAAGCCCAGGATCGGCAGGCGACCGTGCAGGAGGCGCAGCGGCTCGATCCGCAGTCCGTGCCGGACCACCGTGGACCCCGGACCGATCGCCTGCGGGACGAGGTCAGCGACGAACGAGGGGTTCACGTTGTCCTGCTTGCGGAAGATGTGCTGGAAGACCCGTTCGAGGGCGGACATCGTCTCCGGTTCCGCGAAGATCTCGATCGGCGTCCGCTGCACCGCGTTGTACCGCCGGACGTCGTCGAGACCGAAGATGTGGTCGACGTGGGCGTGGGTGAAGTAGATGCCGTCGCATCGATCGAGCCCGAGGCTCAGCGAGTGCTCCCGATGGTCGGGCGGGCAGTCGAGCAGGACGACGCGCGGCGTCCCGTCGTCGTCGACGTACCGGAGACACGCCCCGCACCGCGTGCGGCGGTCGCGGGGATCGTCGCTCGTGCACACCGCGCAACGGCATCCGATGAGCGGGATGCCGCTCGAGGTACCGGTTCCGCAGAGGATGACTTCGAGGTCGCGCATCAGACGTCGGCGGCAGCGTGGTCGGCGATCGACGCCGCTTCCAGGCGGAGACGCAGGCCCGAGACGACCTCCTCCGGCGCGTCGGCGGCGCAGACCGCATCGCACACCGCGACCGCGCGGCCGCCGGCGGCGATCACCGCGTCGATCGTGTCGGGCCCCACCCCGCCGATCACCAGATGCGGCATCCCGGGATGGTTCGAGGTGAATTCGGTCACGAAGTCGGCTCCGCGGGAGACGACGTCGGGTTTGGTGCGGCTCTCGGCGAATCGACCGATCCCGCAGTAGTCACAGCCGGCGGCGACCAGTCGCGTCGCCTCGTCGAGGTCGTGGGCGCTGCCACCGACGATCGCGAGATCCCCCACCACCACCCGCGCGTCCTCGACCGGGAAGTCGTCCTGACCGAGGTGCACGCCGTCGGCTCCGGTCGCCGCGGCGACGTCGACGCGATCGTTGACGACGACCGCCACCCCAGCGGGCCGGGCGACGTCGATCACCGCCCGCACCCGATCGATCAGGGCTCGATCGTCGAGCGTCTTCTCGCGCACCTGGATCGCGTCCGCGCCACCGGCGATCGCGGCGTCGAGCACGTCCCGCCACGGGCGACGGCACACCGCCTCGGTGAGGAGCACCTGAACCCGCCATCCAGCCGGCCGACCGCGTCGAAGGCCGGCGACGACCCGAGCGACCACCCCGTAGGCGCGATATCGCGTCGCCTCGAACGCCGCCGCCTCGTCGGTTTGCCCCGCGAGCTTGCTCATCTCCTCGAGGGCTCGAAGCCCCTCGGCGACCCGGCCTCCGGCCGCCTCGGCGACGGTGGCGATCGCCGGTCGGGTCGTCTCGCCCTGGGTGGTGGTCCCGGTGCCCAAGTCGCCTTCGACGTCGCGAGCGGCGATCGGGGCGGTCCCGAACCGCTCGAGCCGCGCGGTCACCGCGTGACGCAGGTCCTTGAATTCGGCGGCGAGGGCCGCATCGTCCAGGACGAACCGGGCCAGGTCGTCGAGGACCCGGAGGCCCTCCCGCACCCGATTCCCGTTGGCATCAAGGATTCTTGCATCTCCGTCGTGTCTCATCATCGAAGAGCGTATCCTGCCGACCCAGCGATGCGGCGGACTTTCCGTCGTACGATCGCCACCAATCGATCCGTTTCACCCAGCCCCTCAACTGGAGATGCCGCGATGGCCTTTTCCCTGCCCGACCTGCCCTACGCCGAGAACGCCCTCGAGCCGTCCTTCGACGCTCGAACCATGAACATCCACCACTCCAAGCACCATGCGGCGTACGTCGCGAAGCTGAACGGTGCGGTCGAGGGCCACGGTGCCCTCGCCTCCAGCAGCATCGAGGACCTTTGCAAGGGCATCGCCGACGTCCCCGAAGCGATCCGCGGTGCGGTCCGCAACAACGGTGGCGGCCACTTCAACCACAGCCTCTTCTGGCAGATCCTCGCCCCGACCGGCGAAGGCGGCGAGCCGAGCGCAGCCCTCGCCACCGCGATCGACACCGCCTTCGGATCGATGGACGAGATGAAGTCGCAGTTCGCCACCGCCGGCGCGACCCGCTTCGGCAGCGGCTGGGCGTGGCTCGGCGTGAAGCCCGGCGGCGAGCTCTGCATCTCCTCGACCCCGAACCAGGACAACCCCCTCATGAAGGGTCTGGTGGACTGCGAGTGCACCCCGATCCTCGGCCTCGACGTCTGGGAGCACGCCTACTACCTCCACTACCAGAACCGACGTCCCGACTACATCGACGCGTTCTGGAACGTCGTCAACTGGGCCGAGGTCAGCCGCCGCTTCGACGCCGCGAGCTGAGCCCGAACCCCGAACGACCGGACCACCGGTCGCATGAACGAACCGCCCCGCCGAGATCCTCGGCGGGGCGGTGTTCATCTGCATCGCGATCTTCGGTCGCGCACGACGCGACTCAGCCTTCGGGCATGACCCCCTTGAGCATCGCGTCGAAGTCGGCGGACGCCTGATCGACCGTCTCGATCGGTCCGACGAGTCGAACGAAGACGCGGCGGCCCGGTGCCTGGATGATCGCGCCGAGCTGCTTCTGGCCCGGCCGCGGCGCCGGCTGGCCCATCGCCTGGTAGCCGCCGCTCACCTCCATGCGAAAGATCTTCAGTCCGCCGACGTCCTCGGTGCTGGTCGAGGATTCCGGCGCGCCGCCGTCGGCGCCGCTGAACTGTCCGATCCAGCGGTCGATGTTCATGTCGGTCGGTCCACCGTCGGTCCCGCGGAAGAGACTGAAGACGAGTTCGGCGGCGCCGGCCCCGTCGCCCGTCCCCGGGACTTCGTACTGGAGGGTGCGGAAGCGCATGCGTGGCGTGGTCCAGACCCAGGTGGCCGGCTTGGGGAAGACGAGTCCACCAACCTCGGCGATCTTCCCGTCGCTGGTCGCGGTCGACACCGTCCAGGCGGTCTCGCCGCCCGCGTCACCCGCGTTGGCCGCGGCGCCGGCGAGCGCCGATCCGGCCGCCATCGTGGCGTCGCCCGGCGCCGGTGGTCCGGTCGTCGCTCCATTCGCGCCGGTGGCGGGCGTCGCGGCGGTCGGCGGCTTCGGCGCCATGGGCGGCTTGGGTTGACCACCCTCCTCGCCGCAACCGAGCGACGCGAGCAGCACGGCCGGGAAGAGAAGACGAGTACGCGACACAAGGTGGGAAACGGTCATCGGAGGGGATCCTCTCGGTGGACGCAGGGACGCCGCGGAGCGGTTCCGGGGCGGGGTGGAGTCCATAGGATACGCCGATGCGAACGCCCCCCGCCTCCCCGATCCTGATCACCGACGTCCGCGTCGAGGATCGCGCCGTCGACGTCCGCATCGAGGACGCCCGCATCGCCGAGCTCGGTCCGAGCGGCTCGGTGACCGCGACCGGTGCGACGCGGGTCGAGGCCGGCGGCGGTCACCTCCTTCCGGGCTTCGTCGACGCCCACGTGCATCTCGTCCTCGCCGGCACGGTGCGCGAACAGGTCGACCTCTCGCGGTGTCGCGATCGCGCCGACTTCGAACGACGCCTCAGGCAACGGGCCGGGACCCTTCCCGCGGACGGGCCCGACGCGTGGCTCATCGGTCACGGCTGGCTCGAAAGCGACTGGGGCGGCGAGGCGCCGGACCACTCGTGGCTCGCCCGCTGCGGCGACCGACCGGTCGTCTGCGTGAAGCACGACCACCACGCGATCCTCGTGAACGACGTCGTCCTCGAGATGCTGGGCGAGATCGAATCCCCGCCGGGCGGTGAGGTCGTGCGGGACGCCGACGGTCGCCCCACCGGCCTCATGCTCGAGGCCGCCGCGTGGATGCTCGTCAATCCGCGACTGCCGAAGCCCTCGGTCCAGACGCGTCGCCGCACCACGATCGCGGCGACGCAGCACCTCGCGAGTCTCGGCGTCACCCACGTCGGATCGATGGAGTACGCCGAGGACGTCGTCGACGTGCTCGACGCGATCCGCGAGGACCTCGCGGTCGGGGTCGCGGTCACGATGCTCGATCGCGAGCTTCCGATCGACGCCCCGCTCGCCCGCCTGGAGTCGCTCGGCCGCGACGATCGCGTGCGGCTCGTCGGCTGCAAGGCGTTCCTCGACGGGACGCTCGGCTCCCGCACCGCGGCGATGCTCGCCGACTACGCCGACCGACCAGGCGAGCGCGGCATGCTGGTCGAACTCGCCGAACGGGGCGAGCTCATGGACTGGATCGCGTTCGTCGTGAACCGCGGCTGGCGGCCGTCGATGCACGCGATCGGCGACGCGGCGGCGCGGCTCGCGCTCGACGCGTGCGACCACGCGGAGTCGATCGCCGCGGCGGAGGGCTTCGCCCCGCCGGAGATCCGGATCGAACACTGCCAGACCGTCGACCCCGCGGACGTCCCCCGCTTCGCCGCCGCGAACCGCTACGCGAGCATGCAGCCGACGCACATGCTCGACGACGGCCGCACGGTCGAGACGTCGCTCGGCGTCGACCGACTCGCGTCGTTCTTCCCGACCCGCGCGATCGACGAGGTGGGCGGCACGCTCTGCTTCGGCAGCGACTGGCCGATCGAGACGCCCGATCCGATCGAGGGGATCCGCGTCGCGGTGACCGGCGTCGATCGCGACGGCCGCGTCGTACCCGGTGAGCGTACCGTCGACGTCGCGACCGCATTGCGGGCGTACACCGACCACGCCCGCGCCGCCCTCGGCCTGCCGGCGGTCGCGCTCGAAGTCGGCGCGCCGGCGGACCTCGTGGTCCTCGACCGCGATCCGCACACCCTCGACTGGTCGACCGAACGCCCGAGCGTCCGACTCACCGTCCACGACGGTCGGGTGACCCACCGAGCGTGAAAGCGAGGAACGCGGTCGACCGCGACGGCGTGATCACCGCCGGCGCCCTCGGTCGCCTCCTCGTCGCCTGGGGTACATGTCCGTGATCGGAGCGACGCGTCGACGACGCGGCCTCGGACTCAGGGCGACGATTCGCCGGGCCGGACCAGGGTCGGCGCCTCGCCGCGCTGCGCAAGCCAGATGTCGCGTTCGTTCTCGGGCAGTGCGTAGTAGAGATAGCCGTTGTCGGTGACGAGGAACTCAAGGAGCGCGAAGTCGTCGCCGCCCGCCTCCAATTCGATGACCGAATCCAGGGAGCCGGTGTCGGGATCGAAGACCCAGATCCCGCGACGATCGGCGACGAGGATCCGCGTCATGTCCGGCGCCCACCGGACGTTGTACTGCGGCTCCAGGTGCGACGAGGTGATGGTCTCGTACGTCCCGGTTTCGAGGTCGTAGATCCCGATCTCGCGGAGGCCCATCGGATTTTCGTCGTTCTCCTCCCGCACCAGGCCGAG
>PKCT01000201.1 GCA_002862325.1 Phycisphaerae bacterium | reverse complement strand
GCAAATATGAGCTCCAAGAAGCACCTGAGGAGCGAGCGAGCAACTGGGATGGGCAAGCACGTGCATTTGCACCCCCTGGACCCGCAGGGGCGTAGCCCGCAGGGGTCTCGCCTTGAGCGGCCCCGCAATCGGCGGCTGGCGAGGTGATGGCGGCGATGGAGCGAATCTTCGAGCAGCTCGGAGACGACTACGACCCCCTGAACTATGCGATCGAGGACGGCGTCATCGTCGTCTCGACCGAGTCTTCGCTCGCTGCGAACACCATCACGATCGTCTACGACATCCGTGACCTCCTCTTCGAAGTGCCCTACTTCGACAACGCCCCCGAGTTCGACCTCAGCCAGTCGCTTCAGAGCGGCGGTGGTGGCGGCGGCGGCGGTGGCGGCGGCGGCGGCTTCGGCGGTGGCGGCGGTGGCGGCGGCTTCGGCGGCGGCGGCGGCGGCGGCGGTGGTGGCGGCGGCGGCGGTGGTGGCGGCGGTGGTGCCCCCTTCGGCGACCCCGGCGACGAACCGGATCGACGCAGCCGCGAAGAACTGGTCGAGCAGATCGTCCTGATCATCGAGAACTCGGTCGACACCGACAACTGGGAAGCCAACGGTGGCACCGTCGGCACGATCCAGGAGTTCAACGGCAACCTGATCATCTCCAACACCGCCAACACGCATCGACAGATCGAGGGCCTGCTTAGCCAGTTGCGGACCATTCGTGCGCTTCAGATCAACATCGAATCCCGACTCATCAACGTTGCGATGGAATGGTTCGAGCAGATCGGTGTCGACTTCGACGTCTACTTCAACACGAACGGCGGGATGTACGACGCCGCCCAAGCCGTCGATCCCAGCATGAACCTCTCGGACTTCTTCTACCAGAACCAGCCCCAGGGATCCGCGGTCAGGAGCGGCCAGTACAAGGACACCATCGTCTTTGACAGCCTTTCCCAGACGAACTTCCCGGGTGGGCCGAACGGTGTCGTGGCGGCCAACACCATCGCCTACAGCCAGGCGTACGGCCAGTCCGATCCAGCGGGCAACCAAGACATCAACTACCTCACGGGTGACGTGGGTACGCCGATCCGGCGTCTGAAGAGGGGTACGAAGTACGCGAACGGAAGCACGTCGAACGGTTTCAGCCAGGTCGGCGTCAACCAGCAGTCCTTCAACCTCGTGGACACCCTGGCTGGTGCCGCGGTCTCCGGCACGATCGGCGCCGCGGCGCTGACCAACCCGGCGCTCATGGTCGGCGTGAGCTTCCTCGACGACATCCAGGTCGACCTGCTGGTCCAGGCGACTCAGGCCGACCAGCGGAACGTGATCCTGACGGCACCTCGACTGACGCTCTTCAATGGGCAGCGGTCGTGGATCTCGGTCGCCACGGCGATCACCTACATCTCGAACCTCATCCCCGTCACGGGTGACAGCTCGGGTGCCTTCCAGCCCGTGCCTGGAACCGTCTATCAGGGCTTCGTGCTCGATGTCGAGGGTGTCATCTCCGCAGACCGCCGGTACGTCACGATGACGGTTCAGTTCGGCCTCAACGAGAACGTGCAGTTCGCGACCGTGCCGATCTCCGGTTCGGCCGGTGGTGGCGATGCCTTCGGCGGCCGAAGTGAGAACTTCGAGGGTGAGATCCAGCTTCCGCAGCTGAACGGCACGCAGATCGCCACCACGGTGAGCGTTCCCGACAAGGGGACCGCGCTCCTCGGCGGTCAGCGTCGGGTCGCCGAGTTTGAGGTCGAGGTCGGTGTCCCGGTCCTTTCCAAGGTCCCCTGGCTCAACCGTCTCTTCACCAACCGGGCGAGCGAGAAGACCGAGCTCACGACGATCCTCCTGGTTCGTCCCGAGATCATCATCCAGCAGGAGAACGAAGCGGTTCTCTTCCCCGGACTCGAAGATCAGATCGGCACCGGATCCTACCTCGGCTATTGACTGCCAAATCCGGCCATCACACCCAAGACACAGACTGCCGCGTGCCTTCGAGCACGCGGCAGTTGTCTTGGTCCCACTCGCGCTTGGTTGCCTGGAGTCCCCTGAAGTCGTAGGCTGGGAGGGTCTATTTTGGAGTATTCCCATGGATCTAGCGACGGCAGGTCTGAAGACCACCGACCACGACGGCATCATCCGCATCGACTTCATCGAGCGGAACATCCTCGACGAGGCGAACATTCAGCTCATCGGTGAGGGTTTGAACCACGTGGTCGACGCGATGGATGAGCCGAAGCTCGTCATCTGCTTCGAGAACGTCGAGCATCTCTCGTCGGCGGCGCTTGGCGTTTTGATCACGGCGAGCAACAGGGTCGGCTCCAAGGGGGGGCAGTTGCGGCTCTCCGACATCAACGAGCAGATTCTCGAAGTGTTCCGGATCACCAGGCTCGATCAGATGTTCCAGATCTACGACACCTCTGCCGAAGCGATGTCCGCGTTCTCCTGAACGGCGGGCCTCCCTTCCCCAACTGGTCACGGGATACTCATGGCAGAATCGCCAGGGCATCACGACGAACGGAGAGATTCGGATTCTTCCCGAAGTGGGGTCGTGGTGCTCCATGACGTTCGGACGGAGCTCGACAGCCTCCAGAGGGCGGTGGTCGACGGTATTCGCCACGCGGGTTACGACGAGGCGTCCACCTTCGCTGTCCGTCTAGCGCTGGAGGAGGCCGTTGCGAACGCCTTTCGGCATGGAAACGGCGAGGACCCCGAAAAGGTCGTCACTGTGGAGTTCAAGATTTCCGACGAGAAGGTCTGGATCGCGGTCGAGGACGAAGGGTGCGGCTTCGATCCCGACGCCGTCCCCGATCCGACCGAGGAAGCCAATCTCGAGATCCCATCCGGGCGTGGCATCATGTTGATGCGGGCCTACATGACCGACGTCTCGATCGTCGCCCCCGGAAACCGGGTCGAGATGGTCTTCAGGCCCGCGGGTTGAGGCGATTCATCCGACATGCAGACGCTCAGCGAGATTCGATCCCTGCTCGAGACGCGAGGGATACGGCCGAAGCATCGTCTGGGCCAGAATTTCCTGCACGATCACAACCAGCTTCGGCGCATCGTGGAAGCAGCCGAGGTCCGGTCCGGAGACGTGGTTCTGGAGATCGGTCCCGGGACGGGGACCCTCACGGGCGAGCTTCTCGCGGCCGCGGCGGAGGTGATCGCGTGCGAGCTCGATCGAGACATGGCGTCGATCATTTCGGAAAGATTCGGCGATCGACTCTCTCTCTATCAAGGCGACTGTCTGGACCGGCAGCGTCGATTGACGCCGAAGCTCGTGGCCATGCTCGGCGATCGCGAGTTTCAGCTCGTGGCGAATCTGCCGTATCAGTCGGCGACCCCGTTGATGATGGATCTTCTGATTCGACGCCCACGGTGCCGGGGGCAGGTGGTTCTGATCCAGAAGGAAGTTGCTGCACGGCTGGCGGCACCCCCGGGCGATCGGACCTACGGTCTGATTTCGGTCGTGGCCGCGGTGTTCGGGCGGGTCGAGCGAATCGGAGACGTTCCTCCGGGCTGCTTCTGGCCCGCGCCGAAGGTGACGAGCTCGGTCGTTCGGATTCGACGCTCCGAAACGCCGTTCGAGGGCGATCGTGAGCGGTTCGTCGATCTGGTCGCCGAGCTGTTCCGGACGAGGCGAAAGCAGATCGGTGCCTCGTTGGCCAGACTGGATCTTCCGGTCCCGGACGAGATCGACCCGACCCGAAGGCCGGAGTCGTTCTCGCCGGAGGAGTTCGTCTCGCTCTACCGGATCATCGGCGACGGATTCGTCGGGTCACGCGGTCACCACGAGTAGTCAACCTGGTAGCGGACGGTGGCGGAGCTCTCGGGGGCGATCTCGAGCCGCCACTCGACCGTGTTGGCATTGACCCGCTCGAAGGGGAGATTTCTCTTGTCGATCTTCCAGTTTCGCCAGCGGTAGAGGTGTTCCCGGACGACTACGGTGGCGACCGTCTTCTTCTGATTCCTGACTTCGAGCTCGATCGTCTCCGACATGGTCCTGGCGGCGCTGTCGACCTTGAAGTCGACGACCTTTCGTTCTCCGACCACGTCGAACGCGTTGCCGAGCTTGATTCGAACCGTCTCGTTTCGAGGGGTGTGGTCGATCATGTCCTCGCCGATGAACTCGAGGGTTCCGTCCTTCGGATCCTGCTTGTACGCACGGATCCGCCCCTTTGGGAGGGGCATACCGAGTTGGTTCTTCTCCGTGTTCTTGAAGGACACGAACACCCCGATGTCGTTCGCGCCGGACATCACGAAATTCTGGTCGATGTATGGAGTCCGGTCGAAACGACCGGAGCGGGTGGGTTGATACAGCAATTCCTTCGAGATCTTCGCGTTCTGCACGGTCGGAAAGAGTGCGAGCTGCTGACTGCTGTTGTTCACCACAGTCGTCGTGCGGGGGAGGGTGTAGAGGTGGTATTCGAAGAACGACTGCTCCTCGAATCCCGCAAAGGTGTCCGGCTTCATGGCGAGGGTTCTGCGGCCACCTCCATAACCCGTGACCACGTTCCTCTTCGGTGCGATCCGCTGGACGTCGCCGGCGACGAGCTTGAGCTGGGCGTCTGGATAGCTGATGCCCGAGAGATTCAACAGTGTGACCCACGCGGTGAGATCCGCCGCCGTATCGTCCTGGTTGATCACGAGGTTGTAGTCGGCGCGCCAGGTGAGTCCCGCGGTCTGGTAGGTCGTCCTGATCTCGTGTTCACCGCCGTCGTTGGCGAGCAGATCCCAGACGAGGGTCGGGCGAGTGAGGAAGCCTTCCGGAAGCTCGGGCAGACTGATCTGGGCGGAGGAGCTGTCGAGGATCTCCAGCCCCTCGTCGGTTCTGAGGACCAGTCGACCCTGGTTCGAGGAGAGAAGATCGCCTTCCACGATTCGCTTCTGGTCTCCGTTCGCGACGACCGCCTTGATCCGACGATCGAGATATCGCTCGAGGAGCTTCGACGGGCTGACGAGATCGAACTGGAACGACTGCTCGAGAATGCTCGTCTTGGGATCCGTCAGATCCGTGAAGCCGACGGTGGTAGGGTCGAGGAAGGCCGCGACGTCGGTGAAGGCAACGGTGTTCCGACCCGGCTTGAGATCGAACGTCTTCAGCTGTTTGACCACACCGAATCCGGGAACCTGCCAGGCCGCGTTGGGATCGAAGCCGTTTCGTTGTTGGGCGACGTACCGTTGCGGATCGAACCCGGCGGGATCGGCGGTCGAGTAGATCGTGATGGACACCTGGGGCGTCTTCTCGACACTCGTGGTGGCCGCGCTGGTGACGAGGAGGGTCGAGGCGACGAGGGCTGGAATCGACATGATAGAGCTCCAGAAGTGGAGACGTCCGATGCGGTCGCCTCTCTGGCGGGTACTCTGACGGGTTGTACGGCTGGCCACAAGCCAGTCCCCCGAATGGACTGTGGTGGTTGGTCCCGGATGGAACGGTCCGTACGATCGGGTATTTCCGAAAACCCCTGGAACTCTGACACTTGGCGATCCTCGTCACCGGCATAGCGGGCTTCATCGGACACCATGTCGGGCTGGCGCTGTTGCAGCGCGGCGATCGGGTGATCGGCATCGATTCGATGAACCACTACTACGATCCTCGGCTGAAGGAAGCCAGAGTCGATCGTCTTCGAGAGCATGATGGCTTCGAGTTCGAGCGCATCGATCTCGCCGATCGCGCGTCGGTGGAGGCGCTCCGCGATCGCGGGGTGGATCTTGGGGTGGATCGGGTGGTGCATCTGGCGGCACAGGCCGGGGTTCGTCACTCGATCGATCGTCCCTTCGACTACCTCGACTCCAATCTGGCCGCGCAGCTTTCGATTCTCGAACTCGCCCGGTCGATCGAGTGCAAACACCTCGTGTTCGCCAGCAGCAGCTCGGTGTACGGCGGCAACGAGATTCTCCCGTTTGCGACCGATCATCCCGTCGACCATCCGCTGTCGCTCTACGCGGCGACCAAGCGCAGTGGGGAGCTCATGGCGCACGGCTACGCCCGTCTCTACGGCATCCCGACCACCGGACTTCGGTTCTTCAGCGTGTACGGCACCTGGGGGCGTCCGGACATGGCGTTGTGGAGGTTCGCCGAAGCGATCGAGGCCGGTCGACCCATCGAGCTCTACAACGAGGGCCGGCACCGGCGGGATTTCACGTGGATCGACGACGTGGTCGACGGGGTGCTGCGCGTAATGGATCGTCCGGCCACACCCGATCCCGACTTCGATCCAACTCACCCGAGACCAGATCGGAGCGACGCCCCCTTCCGACTCTACAACCTCGGCAACGACACCAACGTCGACCTGCTGAAATACGTCGAGCTGATCGAGCAGGCGCTCGATCGGAAGGCGGAGACGGTCCTGCTTCCCAAGCAGCCGGGCGACGTCGAGGCCAGCGCCGCGGACGTCGGCCCGATGCGTCGCGAGTTCGGCTGGGAGCCCACGACGCCGGTCGAGGTGGGGATTCCGACCTTCGTCGACTGGTGGCGGGCCTGGACCGCCTCGAGATCGGATTGACGTCGACGCTCAAGATCATTTCGTCGACGGCGTCGTGGTCACGGTCCGAATCAGGGATCGCCGCCAGGTGTGGGGGATCAGGATCGGATCGCCCGCGTCGTCGAACTCGACCGGCATCTCCGGGGGCGAGATCGGCGGCGAAAAACCGGTTCAGGCGTTTGTGGCCCGTGTGGTCGACGTCTGGATGACGGGTTCGTCGGGGTTGAAGGTGATCGAGTCCCAGGCGGCGAGATCCTCCCCGCATTCGGTGCATCGATCGGGAAAGGGGGGATGCAGGAGGTGTCGGCATCGTCGACAGCGGGGGCGGGTGGGGTCCCCGATGGGTGCCTTGCGACGCCAGCTCCGGACGTAGGAGAAGAGCATCCAGGTGAGCACCAGAATCACGATGATGGTCGCACCCGACTCATTGAACGTCCCGTTGAGCAGCATCCAGACAAAGAAGATCAGGGCGGCCAGGGTCGCCAGCAGCTTCGCCGAAGCACGATGTCGAAACAGAAGACGAATGCCACGTTGAAGGCCGAGGTTCGATTTTGGATGGGATACCGAAGTGGCCATCGGTCCCCGGCATCGCCACCAGGCTTCCGTCTCGGAATTGATCTGGGCCGTGGCCTGGTCCGTCGCCAGCAGGCCGCGGAGAATCTTCGCGGCACCCGGGCGTCCTGGCGTCGCGTACGGCGTTGCGAACTCATGCCAGAAGCCGTAGAGGTCCAGTGACGACCAACCCACGGGAAAACGGTGGCAGCAGCGTTCCTCGGTGAAGGGATCGCCACCGCAGAATGGACAGGTGGATTCGAATCGACCTTCGAACAGCCGACCGGCGACCCGGTCGAGGGGAACGCGTCGTCGATGGCCATGGATACCGACGAGGATCGCGACGATGGCGAGCACCAGGGCTCCGATGATGAAGGTGGAGGTCATGCCGGTCCCGGATCGGACGCCCAGCACGATCGCCACGACCGACC
>PKCT01000244.1 GCA_002862325.1 Phycisphaerae bacterium | reverse complement strand
ACACGGTAGTCCTCCAGCCGCCACCGGAAGGCCTCGAGATCCGGTTCGACCCTCCCGAGCGACGCGAGTTCGTCCCGCCGTCCGATGTACAGACTCCACCAGCCCTCGAATTCCACCGCTCGGGGTGCATCTCGCTCGAGTCCCCCGCCACGCAATCGTTCGATCCTTCGGACGCCCGCCGAGAGGTAGCTCGGCAACGCCTCGATCGCGACCAGCGGCATCGAGGCGAGAAGGTCGGCGGGAAGCAATTCACCGAGGTGCCTGCGCTCCGCGTCGATCACCGAGGCCCACGCCGCCGGATTCCGGGCGTCCAACAGTCCCCGGAGGCGTTCGGACACCTCGAGGATCGGCTGGACGAGATCCACCGCACGTTCCAGACCGGGCCAGAGATCACGTCGCACCCGGTCGTCCAATGCGGCGAAGGCCGCGGCATCTCGAATCCCGCCGAGGTCCATCTCGCGGCCGACGATCACCTGCAGGCAGAGGTCGCCGAGCGACTCCGCGAGGGGGTTTCCCGTGCGGAGCGTCTCTCTCAGTCGCCTTTCCAGCGCGGACGATCCGGGGAGATGGTCGAGATGGTGTTCGAGCGCGGCACGGTTGGCCAGCGCGAGAAGCCGACGCACGCCCCGGCGATGGACCGTCTCGGCACTTCGCAGATCGTCCGTGATTCGGACGCCCACCGACTCCTGGGAATCCGCGAGGGCGGGATAGGCGTCGATCAGACCGGCCGACCTTCTGATGGGCACGGATCGGGGAATGGCCCCGAAATCCCACTCGGTCCTGCCCTGGATACCCGCGAGTCGGCGGGCGTCGTCATCGACGCCGGTCTCCCGCGCCGCCGCCTCGAAGGCGGTCCGGCTGGCGTCGTGATGCCGTCTGAGGAGCGATCGATAGTTCCGTCCCGACCCGAGGTGTCGTCCGTTCGCGTCGACGATGACGAATCGAATGTGATGATGGGGTTCGAGATGATCGAGTCGGAAGTCGCGGGTCGCGATCTCGATGCCCGCGATGGTGGAGAGATGCAGCGCGAGCGCCTCGAACAACCCCCCCTCGCCCGGATCCAGATGCTCGGCCGCACCCGACGCCGTCTCGGCGATGGGCATCAGCCGCGTGCGGACCCGCTTCGGGAGGGTGCGTACGAGGGCCTCGACCTTGTCCGGAAGGAGTCCGGGTACGAGCCACTCGAATCGCGAGGCGTCGAGTCGCCCCAGCAGCTCAATAGGAATGCGCGCGGTCACGCCGTCCTCGGGATGGCCCGGTTCGTGTCGATAGGACAGGTCGACTTTCAATCCTCGAATCTCGAGGTGGTCGGGATAGTCGGCGTTTCCGATCTTGTCGCGATCGCTCTGACCGTAGTCCTCGGCCGTCATCGCGAGAATCGTCGGGTCGCGTCGCTCGGCTCGGCGACGCCAGGCTTCGAAGGCCGCCACATTGTGGATGTCCTCTGGAAGACGCCGATCGTAGAAGTTGAAGCGTCTCACGTCCTCGTCGATCAGTCGATCCTCGCGCACCCGCTCCGCGGCATCGAGGATCCCGGTCCGTATCTCCCGGTTGTGGGTGAGGAAACGGGGCGTTCCCGGAAGTCGCTCGCCGACGAGCGCCTCCTGGATGAAGACCTGCCTCGCCGCGACGGGATCGATCGTCGCATACGGCACGCGACGACGTTCGGTGGGATCGAGCTCGCCGCAGCTGACGCGTTCGTAGGCGCAGACGAATCCGGTGTCCGCGACGAAGTGTGGCTCGAAGTGGCTGCGTCGCACGAGGTGAGGTGCAACCCGCTCGATCCAATCTGCGCGAATTCGGGCGCAGGTCCTCCCCCACCGCTTCGACGTCTCCACGATCTCCGCGCACACGATCCAGTCCGGACGTTCTCGATGCAGCACGCTTCCGGGAAAGATGTGAAACGTTCCTCCACCGATACCCCGATAGCTGCCATCCTCCTGCCGTCGTCCCACGTGGGCGATGAGACCGGAGAGAATCGACCGGTGGATCGCTCCCGCCGGGACCTCCTCCTGCATGCTCGGCACGGTCGGCCTCGAGCGACGCTTGTCGCGATTCGATCCCGGCTCCAGGGCCTGGACCGCGAGTTCACGGAGCTGTTCCTCGAGGGACTGCCACTCCTGGAGCCGGCGATGCGACAGTTCCTGCCGCCGGCACCAGGTCCGCAGCGCGGATGATCCCTTCTCGCTGCGTGCTGCCTGCCACGCCTTCCAGAGTCGGAGGTACCCGAGGAAGTCGCTTCTCGGGTCACGATATATCTGATGCACGGTCTTTCGCGTCGCCCCGCCTCCGGTCTCGCGGGGATCGGGCACGGTGAGGGCCGCCGCGACCACGAGCATCTCCGCGAGGCACCCCTCCTCCATGCCGGCAAGGATCATTCGACCGATTCGTGGATCCACCGGAAGCGCCGCGAGTCTTCGCCCGGTCGCGGTGATCGCATCCCGCCCGTCGACCGCACCGAGTTCCCGAAGCGTCTCGTATCCGTCCCGGAGCAGCCGAGCCGAGGGAGGATCGACGAATGGGAACGCCGCGGGATCGCCGAGGTGAAGATCGGCCATGCGAAGCACCACCGAGGCAAGACTCGATCGAAGAATCTCCGGGGGCGTGAAGCTGGGACGTCCTTCGAAGTCGTCCTCGGAGTAGAGGCGGATGCACACGCCAGGGGCCGTCCGGCCGCATCGTCCGGCCCGCTGATCCGCCGAGGCCTTGGCCACCGGTTCGATCGGAAGCCGCTGCACCCGACTCTTCGGCGAATAGCGGCTGATCCTGGCCAGGCCGGTGTCGATCACGCCCAGGATCCTGGGGACGGTCAGGGAGGTCTCGGCGACGTTGGTCGCGAGGACGATTCGCCGGAGTTCGCCCGGCTTGAAGACCCGATCCTGCTGTTCGTTGGACAGGCGGGCGAAGAGCGTCACGATCTCCGTGTCCGGGAGATTCGCGGATTCGATCGATTCCGCGACGTCTCGGATCTCGCGTTCGCCGGGAAGGAACACCAGGATGTCGGCGCGACCGGAGGGCGTGTCGGTCCCGTGCTCGACCCGATCGATCTCGGCGATGGCGTCCAGGATCGCAACGCTCTGTTGGTCGTCCTCCTCCGCCTCCTCGCCGATCGGTCGGTAGCGGATGTCGACCGGATAGGTCCGCCCCGACACCTCGATGATGGGGGCGTGGTCGAAATGCTCGCTGAAACGTTCGAGATCGATGGTAGCGCTGGTGACGACGATCCTGAGATCCTCGCGCCGACGCCGAAGCTGCTTGAGGTATCCCAGAAGGAAGTCGATGTTGAGACTTCGTTCGTGGGCCTCGTCCACGATGATCGTGTCGTAGGCGAGGAGATCCCGATCCCGAGCCGTCTCGGCGAGCAGGACCCCATCGGTCATGACCTTGATCCGCGTGCTGGGCGACGTCGTTCGATCGAACCGTACCGCCGAGCCGACGCCCGCCCCAAGCGGCGTTCCGAGTTCCTCTGCGATCCGGGCGGCGACACTCCGAGCCGCAACCCGCCGTGGCTGGGTGTGGGCGATCATCCCGGAGAGTCCCCGTCCGAGCTCCAGGCACATCTTCGGGAGCTGGGTCGTCTTGCCGCTTCCGGTCGCGCCCGCGAGGACGACCAACGAGTGCCGGTCGAGCGCCTCGAGGATCCGGCCACGGGCCTCGACGATGGGAAGGTCGCCGTACGTCGGTGTCAGCGACACCGACGCCCTCGCCTCCCGTCCTCTGGTCAGACGATCCAGATCCCGTGACACCGCATCGAGTGCGCGGTTGGGGGTTCGACCGTTGGCGACGGCTCGTCGGAGCCCCGAGATCCGCCTTGAGAACGATCGCTCTACGTCGCCACCGAGGGCGACGATCCGACGCTCGATCTCCTTCAGATCGTGCGGCGGCGGCGTGGCCGACCCACGTCGCCGCTTCGTGTCTCTGGAGTCTCCACGAGCCATGCCAAGAGCGTAGTCCCCCGTTTCTTCCCAGGTCGCTCCGCAATGGAGTCGCGATCCCGGAAACGGACATCTTGGCATCCGGATCTCAGAGTGACTACAGACGGGCCGAGTTCGCCCAAGCTTCCGTCGAGGCGACAAACGAAGCGGCTTGCCCATGTCGCGATGTCGATCATGGCCGCAGGGATCGCTGCGGAACATCGGTCCAAACTCGCCCTGTGGGGTTTCTGGCCGGGCGGTGCCGCGGATCTGAACGGCGATGACTAGGTCGATCCGGCCGCCCCTGGGATTCTGGTGGCGGGCTTGGGCGTTTGTTTCTGAGCTCCGCGAGGCGCTCCAAGACCAGGGTCAGCCCCCCCGGCGTGCGTCGCCGGGGTTTTTCATGAACTTCTGCGTGCGGTGTCATGACCGCAGGAAAACGTCCTACCCATGGATGACCCACGAGTGGTGCACGTCACCAGAAAGCGAGCCCGACATGACCAGCCAACTCACCAGCGATCTTGCGAACGTGGCCACCACCAGCGTTCTCGTGTTTGCGGTGCTCGTCGGATTCAGGTGGTGTCCCAAACCCGGTCTCCGCCGCGGCGACGGAACATGAACCTTGGTGGCGGGCGGGGTCGATCTCCTCGCGACCCCGCCCTGCCGCCGCCCAAGGAACCCCTGCCGGGCCGATTCCGTTCCACTGCTTCCGGGGTCAAGGATCGGCCCAACCACGCCATGACCGCCTCTCGGCTCCATTCGGGCCGAGAGGCGGCCGTGCGTCGGGCGCGGTCCGGGCTACCATGTGCGATCGCAGACATGGGAGTTCCGACGATGAATCGATGTGACAGAACGTTGGCCTCTTGGGGGGGCGTCCTCGGCCTCGTGGCGTCGCTGCTTGGTGGCTGCGACATGGTCGAGCGGGCGGACCGGGGTTCCTCAGCCCGGGACCTTGAAAAGCGAAACTTCGAGATCGACATTCAACCGATCATGCGGGGCACGGTGGCGAGCGAGGCCGTGGTCGTCGGCGACACGCCGACCGTCGTTCGAGGCTACGGGCTCGTGGTGAACCTCAAGGGCACCGGCAGCCGTCTGATGCCTGCGCCGGTTCGGGCCTACATGCTCAAGGAGATGGTCAGGCGTGGCGTCGGGAATCCCGCGACCGGATTCGGCGAGATCACCCCGGAGCGACTCCTCGACAGCGACGACACGGCCATCGTGATCGTCGAGGGCGTGATTCCCCCCGGCGCGGTGAAGAACGGAGACTTCGACGTACGCGTCTTCGCGGCCCCCGGAACCGGAACCACGAGTCTCGAGGGGGGCACCCTCTACACGACCGAGTTGAGACCGGGTGAACTCCTGGTCGGTGCCAAGCAGTCCACACCCCTCGCGGTGGCTCGGGGACAGATCTTCATCAATCCGTTCGTGGAACCCGACGCGCGCACCAAGGACACCGTCGATCGACTCACCGGTCGCGTCCTCGGAGGGGGTCGCGTCAAGGACGACATGCCACTGAAGTTGCGCATGGCAGTTCAAAGCCACACCCGCGCGATCGCGATCCAGGACGCGGTCAACTCGCGTTTTCCTCGTGAAGCAGGCCAGGAGGACAAGACGGCCCGCGGGAAGACCGGCGAAGAGATCTCGATCACGGTCCCACCGAGCTATCACGACGACCCCGAGCGGTTCGTTCAACTCATCAAGCACACCGGACTCCGACCGGAAGCGGTCGAGGCCACGGCCCTCTCGATCCGACGATCCCTGGTCGCCAATCCCGGCTTCGCCCTCCCCGCCAACTGGCGATGGCAGGCACTGGGCCCGAAGGCCGTCCCGATACTCCAGGATCTCTACGATTTCCCGGAGGAGGGGCCGAGACTGGCCGCCCTCACCGCCGGAGCGGCCCTCAACGACGCGACGGCGACCTCCTATCTTCTCGAACTGGCCGAAAACGGCTCCGACGAAGCGAGGCTCTCCGCCATCGCGATGCTGCGAGACATGGGCGCAAATCCCACCATCGAGGTCGGTCTGCGGCCGATGCTCGACGACGAGGACGTCGATGTCAGGCTCGCGGTCTTCGAGGCGCTGGAGAAGCGACGTGATCCGATCATCGGAAGCGTCGAGGTCGATCGAAGGTTCACCTTGAACATCGTGCCCAGCAACTCCCCGATGATCTACGTCGCCCAGACCGGGAAACCTCGGGTCGTGCTCTTCGGCGAGTCCCTGGAGGTCAAGCGACCGATGTTCCTGGAGGCCTGGAGCGAGCGGCTGCTGATCAAGGCCGACCGGGCGGGTGGCCGGCTCGAGGTCTTCTATCGGGAGGCCCCAGGGATTCCGGCTCAGATCGACGAAGTCGACACCAGCCTGGCGGAGCTCGTCGCGTACTTCGGGCACCGAACGACGATCGAGGCGCCCGCGCCTGGGATCGGACTCACCTACGGAGAGACCATCGGAGCCCTCCACGAGCTCTGGAAGAAGGGCTACGTCGACGCCGATTTCAAGGCCGAGCAGGATCGGGTCCTGGCCGCCATCGTCCGGGCCCAGAAGTCCGAACGGCTCGACGACCGGGCGGAATTCGATAGCGACCTCCCCCTGGCGGACGACGAGCCCATGAAGACCCCCTCCACGGTTGATCCAGCCCGCTCTGGAGGCGATACTGTGCCCAGGTGAGAGAAGCCGGATCTGTTGACGGTTTCACCGGAGCCCGCCACGCTGGAGGCGTGGATTTCTTCGACAGGAGGTCGATTCGATGCGGCTCGCCAAACTGACGCTTGCAGGATTCAAGAGCTTCGCGGACCGGACCGAATTCAGTTTCGACGAACCGATCATCGGTGTCGTCGGACCGAACGGCTGCGGAAAAAGCAATGTCGTCGACGCCATCAAATGGGTCCTCGGGGAACGGAGTGCGAAGAGCCTGCGCGGCTCGGCGATGCAGGACGTGATCTTCGCGGGCAGTGTCGCGAGGAAGCCGATGGGACTCGCGGAGGTGACGCTCACCTTCGAGAATCCGCGACTGGAGACGCCTCGCCCCGAGAGCATCGTGGACAGCGAGCCCTCCGAGATCCTTCCGGACGACTCCGAACGGACGGAGGCGGATCGATCCGAGACCGACGAGGAACTCGCCCTCGTCTCGGGTCCGGACGCGCTGGTGGATCGCGCAGGCGTTCGAGATCGAAAATTGCCGGTCGATGCGGACGAGGTCGCGGTCACCCGTCGCCTCTACGCCGACGGACGAAGCGAATATCTCATCAACGACCGGCGTTGCCGTCTTCGGGACATCAAGGAGCTCTTCCTCGACACCGGCGTCGGAACGAACGCCTACGCCATCATCGAGCAGGGCAAGGTGGACGCCATGCTCCTGGCGAACCCGATGGAGCGGCGATCCATCCTCGAGGAAGCGGCCGGCGTCGCCAAATTTCGGCAGAGGAAGACCGAAGCGAGCCGCAAACTCGACGCGGCGGAACGCAACCTCGTCCAGATCCGGGAGAAGCTTGCGAGCACGGAGCGTCGACTTCGGATTGTCCGCGGCCAGGCGGAAAAGGCTCGACGCTACACGGAGCTCGAGGAACGAAGGCGAGACCTCCGCATCGCCATCGTGATCGATCAAGCGAACGAATTCAGCGTCAGGCTCGACGAGGTGG
>PKCT01000138.1 GCA_002862325.1 Phycisphaerae bacterium | reverse complement strand
GGAAGGGGGGTTCACATGTCCCAAGATCCAGAATACGACGACGACTTCGAATCGTCTCATGAACAAGACGCCTACGACCACACCCTCGATCAGTCCGGTCCGACCGACGAGGAACAGGCAGCCGAGGCGCTTCCGTACGGAATGTCGGGTGTCACCGGAATTCTGAATCGGCTGAACGACTCCGCCGACGCGGGGGAATGGTCGGTGAACAAGCAGAAGATGGTCGCCGAGTACATCCTCGGGCTCGCCAAGGAGTACTGGTTGAGCACCGAAGAAAGGGACTTCTGTCGACGGATCCTCGCTCTCTGAATCCATCGTGAGTCGTCGAGTCGGCCCTGTCTTTTCAAATCGGGCGCTCGACACCGCACGGATCATCATCCGTTGCACGGTGCATGCATCGTGTTCAGGCCGGCACTTCCACCCTTGCTCCTTGCCGGTCGGAGCCGTCGTCGATTGCCAGTCCGGGGTCGACGACGGCAACGGATTCCGTCCTACTCCTGATTCGGCAGGATCGGTGGCTGCTCAAGCAGCGCCTCGACTCTCCCAATCTCACGCTGTGCCTCCATAGGGACGCCCTCGAACGTCTCGATGGTCCTTCGGTAGGTCTCGATCGCCTGGGTGGCCGTGGTCATCGCCGCGGTACGACGGGCGGCATCGAGCGGGGTGGGGGACATGGCGGCGATCTCCGCGAGAATCGTTTCCGCCCGCGTCAGGAGCGTGTCGACCGTCGCCAGGAGTTCGACGACTCCGGACCAGCGACGGATCGAATCCCGGCAGGCCGACTTCCAGGCGGGGAGCGCAGCGTCGTCGATGGTCCATCCTTGCGGGGTCCATCGCATTGGAAACTGGCTGGCGAGACGCGGTGACTCGGGATTCGACAGCCGAGCTCGGGCGAGACTCCACGATGCTCC
This sequence comes from Phycisphaerae bacterium, assembly GCA_002862325.1. Taxonomy (GTDB): domain Bacteria; phylum Planctomycetota; class Phycisphaerae; order Phycisphaerales; family SM1A02. The sequence goes on along the minus strand of PKCT01000138.1, from coordinate 6,737 downwards.
GGCGGTCAGGGACGCCACACCGTCGAGCGAGGAGAACAGGGAGTCGATTCGATTACCCAGTCTTCCGCGCTGCGCGAGCCTTTCGTCCGCGGCCGCGTCGATGAGCAGCGCGCCGGTATCACCGAGCGACGCATCCTCATGCAGGTCCAGATCCTCCAGTGCGATCGCCACGTCACCGCCGGTCATCCGTGCCAGACCGAGCGTGACGAGCTGATCGCCACGGAGGCCGGGGCCTTGTCCCGCGACCACGGATGCCTCGGGGGCCTCGGAGCGAATCGCGATCGCCACCCCGGGAACCGTCAAGGCCTTCAGGAGCGAGCTTCGGTCGGTCGCGGCCACGGCTTGGCACGCCTCGCGAAGGTGCGAGAGTTCCTCGCTCAATGCCGGTCCCGAGGAGGCGAATCGGGGAAGGGTCTGGACGACCACCCGATCAGGTCCCAGGAGACGATCGGTCATGCCGCCTCGCGGATCCGGCACCCGGATCGAGATCTTGTCTTGGACCATCCACTCATCGCACGCCCAGGCCACTGGCAGCGACGCACCACCGACTCTCTTGAGAAGGCCGATCACTCGTATCCGGTCCGGCAGCCCGGCGATCAGTCGCGCCAGCTCCGATCCGACGTCGAGATCACCGGTCTGCGCATCGATCTCGACGAAAACGGTTTCGATCGGACGTTGGTCGGTCAGTTTTAGGGCGGTCGAGAGACCCTCCACCGTCACGTCCGCGCCGATGGTCCCCTCGATCGGGACGATGAGGATCTCCGATGGCGCGGGATCGTCTGAAGTCGCTCCGATCGAGGCGAGAAGAAGAGACGCGGTCGCAACTAGCAGTGCCATGGTGGAATTCCCAGGACGAAGAGACGAGTCGGCGTGACGCTGCCGGTCGATTCGCGTAGGGTAGGTCCTCTCGGCCATCGAGGTATTCGCTCGTCGTGATGCGAACTTCGAATCGGACCGTACGATCGGATCGGACGTATCGAATCATGAAGAACCCTGAAACCGACGGTCGAGCCAGCTATCGACGTCGAAAGCGATCTCAGATGCACGCTGAAGCGGAGTCTGAAGCGGTGAGCTTCTCCGAGATCGCCGAGCATCCGGACGTGGTGCAGGGAAAGCCCGAGATCATCACCGAGGATCAGGCGCTCGCCGATCTGGTCGATCACATTCGCGCGACGGGGAGCTTCGCCTACGACACCGAGTTCATCGGCGAGGAGACGTTCTATCCGAGGATCTGTCTCGTGCAGGTCGCGACCGTGGAGAGGCTCGCGCTGATCGATCCCACCGTTTTCGATCATCTCGACCCGATCTTCGATCTCGTGGCGGCGGCGGAGGTCGAGACGCTGGTGCACGATGGTGCACAGGATCTCGAACCGGTTCGTCGGCGCTTCGACCGCGAGCCCGAAGGCATCGTGGACACCCAGGTCTGTGCGGCATTTCTCGACATGCCATGGCCGAGCTCGCTCGCGAAGGTCGTGGAGCGTTTCGCGGGACATCGACTGACCAAGGGACACACCTTCACCGACTGGGACGCGCGACCGTTGACGGATCGACAGATCCGCTATGCAGCCGACGACGTGCGGTTTCTACCGATGGTCTGGTCGAGGATTCGAGCGTCTCTAGAGGCCGAAGGCCGCCTCGACTGGGCGATGCGGGAATGCCTCGAATCTCGACGCCGGCATGTCGGCCGATTCGACTCGGAGAAGCAGGTCAGGAAGATTCTGAAGGGGAGCCGCCTGAAGGCCAAGTCCACCACCGTGCTCCGATCGCTGGTGGTTCTGCGGCATCAGCTCGCCGAGAAGCTCGACCTGCCTCATCGTGTCGTCCTGAGCGATGAGTCCCTGGTCGATCTGGTGCGGAATCGTCCCGAGACCGACGCGGATCTCGAGCGTTGTCGCCATCTCAGTCGTCGGACCCGGAACGACCACAGCGAGGAGATTCTTGCGTGCATCGCCAAGGCCAGACAGGAGCCCTCGCGACCGCTGGAGAAGCGGGTGATCCGCGAGGAGTCGGCGGAGGACCGAATGCGGATCGATGCGATCTGGTCGGTTCTCTCGTTGCGGTGTCTTGCGGATGGGATCTCGCCGTCGCTCATGTCGAGCCGAAGCGAGCTGTCCCGCTGGTACCTCGCTCGCGAGGCGGGTGACGAACCGGGATCGCTGTTCTCCCATGATTCCTGGCGGCACGACGTCGCCGGGGCGTGGTTAGACGCGTTCCTCGCAGGGAACGCCGGCCTCGACATCGGGTGGTCGGAAGGCCGGCTCGTTCGACGTGATCGCGGCTGATCGTCGCTGGACCCCTCGAAACGAAGATCGCCTCGACGGCTGACGTCGAGGCGATGAAGCACGCGCGGAGGGACTCGAACCCCCAACCCTCGGTTCCGAAGACCGATGCTCTATCCAATTGAGCTACGCGCGCTCGTGTCGCGACCGTTGGTCGCGATCGAGGATCCTACCCCAATCCGAGGAGGCCGTGGGTGCGTCATGTTCCGGAGCCCGGGAGCGGGCAGCGGGGAGGCGGACCGGCTACCGTTGCGTCATCCACGGGCCTCTCGCACGGGTCGAGAGCGTCGCGTGGAGGTCGATTCGAATGCAGGAGACGTCGGATGGGTTTCATGGACGGCAAGCGAGGACTTATCGTCGGGATCGCGAACGAGCGTTCCTTCGCCTATTCGATCGCGGAGAGTCTGCTGCGGGAAGGGGCGGAATGCCTCTTCACCCACCTTCCCGGTGACAAGATGGAGCGAAGGGTGCGCCGCTCGATCGACGCATTGGGCGTGGAGGATCCCTGGCTGCGTCCGCTCGACGCCTCGAGCGACGAGGACATCGAGGCCGTCTTCAAGACGATCGGCGAGGAGTTCGGACAGATCGACTTCCTCGTCCATTCGATCGCCTACGCGGACAAGGACTGGTTGCAGCCCGGTCGCTTCGCCGCCACGCCGCGCGAGGTCTTCACGCAGGCGATGGACATCTCCGCCTACACGTATGCGGCGATGGCGCACCACGCCGCGCCCCTGATGACCGAAGGCGGTTCGATGATCGCGTTGTCGTACTACGGCGCGGAGAAGGCGGTGCCCGGCTACAACGTCATGGGCGTGGCAAAGGCCGCGCTCGAGGCGACGACCCGCTATCTGGCCCTGGAGCTCGGCGAGAAGAACATCCGAGTCAACTGCGTTTCGGGCGGCCCTCTTCGGACCATGAGCGCGATGGCGGTCGGTGGATTCGGCGAGATCCTCGATTGGGTCGAGCAGAAGGCGCCGCTGAAGCGAAATATCGAGGGAAGCGACGTCGGCGACTGTGCCGCGTTCCTCCTGAGTCCCCTCGCCAATGGAATGACCGGGCAGGTGATCTACGTCGATTCGGGATTCGCAACGGTCGGCCTCTGAAGTTCCATCTACGACTCGTGCAGGGATGGATGGAAGATCCAGCGACCACTCGATGCGAGGTCGTCGGCGTTGACGAGTCGGCTGCGCACTTCCCGAGCCAGTTCGACGATGCCGACGCCGGTCTCCGCACTGATCGGGAACCTTCGGTCGCCCTCGGACGGAGGTGAGAGATCGGTCTTGTTCCAGATTCGGAGGATGCCGGCCGCAGGGGTGAGTTCCCGAGGCTCCGAAAGCGGCTCGACGTCCGGCGCCGCGACCTCGACCAGCAGCGTCGCGTCCCGCAGCGCGGCACGGGCCGATGAGATGGCCGTCCGCTCGATCAGGTCGTTCGTCTCCCGGAAACCGGGCGTGTCGACCCACTCGACCACCAGGCCGTCTAGGTCGAGACGGACGCCGATGCGATCCCGCGTCGTACCGGGTCGATCGGAGACGATGGCACGGCGGTCCCGGAGCAGCGCGTTGAGAATCGCGCTCTTGCCGGCGTTCGGGGGGCCGATGCAGGCGACGGTCGGAGGATCGATCAGCCGTTGGAGTCTTTCACTCCGTCGTTGCTCCTCCGCATCGAGTGGGCCGCCGCGTTCCCGCCAGCGCGCAGGCTGGGCGAGAAGGGGTTCGATCGCCGCGGGACTGGCCGCTCGCGCGAGCGTGTCGAGCATCAGCGCTTCGGTGGGATCGGTCGCTTCGGGAAAGCCCGTCTGGGGAGGGGCGTCGCACCATTGGACCGAGAGGGATCTCAGCCTCTCCGCGAGCCGCCGGACGATCCCGGGCCCACCGTGCGGCATGAACTGGACGTGGTCCGGTCCGACCCGAGCCACCACGCCGTCGTCGATTCCGACGAAGGTTCGATGGGCACACCGCCCGGTCTCGATCGGAGACGCGTTCGTCAGGGCTTCGATGAGACGATCGATCTCCTGGGGCCGATCGCATACGACCTCCACGATCGCGATCGCGCCTCGACCCGGAGGGGTCGCGAGCCAACCCCGGGGCTGATCTGCGCTCACGCGTCCGATTCCTCGGTGGCCGTTCGCCACGCGACGGCCATGCCGCGAATCACGAGATCCGGCACGATCCGGCTCACGAGTTCGTCGTCTCGGAAGAGGGTCGCGGCGTCGCCACCGGTCGCCACGACCAGCGGGAATCCGCCGTAGTGCAGTGCGTATCGTTCGACGAGCTTCCAGGCACCTCCCGCGATCGCCGCTTCGACGCCTCGTTGAATCGCCGTGGTGGTGTTGCGTCCCCAGGGGTCGCCCTCGGGGACCGCGAACTCGATCTCCGGCAGGAGGGCGGTATCCCGGTGGACCGCCTCCAGCATCGAGGTGATGCCGGGCAGGATGGCACCGCCCTGGAACGTGCCTTCACCGTCGACGAAGTCGACGGTGACGGCGGTGCCGGCGTCGATCACGATGCACGCCTGCTTCAGCTCGTCCCACGCCGCAGCGGCCGCCAGGAGGCGATCGACGCCCACGATCGATTCGGGGTCGAGTCCGCGACCGATCGGGGCCGCCAAATCGCGCTCGATCTCCAGGATGTCGCCTCCCACCGCGGTGGCGAGCCGATCTCGAAGGCGTTCATCCGCGGCTGGATTGACCGATGCCACGAGGATAACGCGGTCGCCCTCGTCGATCCCGTCGAACCATGTCGCGACCAGGTCCACCGCCTTGGTGTCGTCGACGAGATCGAAGTGGGTCACCTCTTCGAGGGTTCCGTCGGCCAGGCGAGAGACGTTGATCGAAGTGTTGCCGACAGATACCGCGACAGCGAGCGTCATGTTGAGTTTCCAGAGATGGAAGAAGGATGCGTGATCGACGACATCCTACGACGATCGGGAGTCGGAACCGTCCCGAGCGACGATGAAGTCCTGGATTCGCGTCGGGCAGAGATCCCGACGCCAGTCACCGTCCTCCTTGAGGGCGGAGCCCACGATCACGGCGTCGGCGTGCTCGAAGAGGCCCTCGAGCCGTTCCGGAGTCGCGCCGCTTCCGACGACGACCGGACAAGGGCTCGCCTTCGACGCGACCTTGAGATCGTGGGCGGAGACGGCGGTGCCGGTGTGGGGACCCGTCACGATCATGGCTTCCGCGCCCATGAACGCATGACCGGCGACGAGATCGTGGAGCTCCAGATCGTCGGTCAGGGCATGGGCCGAGTGCTTCTTCCGGACATCGGTCCAGACGGCGACGTGTTCGGCGCCGATGGCGCGTCGGTATCGCAGGAGCGGGCCGGCGTCGGCCTCTTCGAGGATGCCCTCGTCGGCGACCGCGGCGTAGGCGAATCCCTCCGCCCTGATGAAGTCCGCGCCGGCAGCGAGGGCGACCGCGAGCGCCGCCCGATTCGCGCCGGCGAGGATCTGCACCCCGACCCGGGCGCGATCCTGGGCGACCTCGGTCACCGCCCGGGTGGCGCATGTCATGGTCGCGACGATCTCGGGACCGACGTCGCGACGAAGGTACGGCGTGTCGTGCATGTTCTCGACCAGGACGGCGTCGAAGCCGGCGTCGATCAGCAACGCGGCCTCTCGTCGGGCCCGAGCGACGATCTCGTCGGGGCCGGCGGCGGCCCGCGGCGTGCCCGGGAGGGGGGCGAGGTGGATCATCCCGACCAGGGTCCTGGGGTTCGGCGTCCAGATCGTCTTCGTCACGATTCGTCTCCCTGCGCCCTAGGCGGGCCGGGTTGTCGATGACGGTTCGATCGGGCGACGATGGCGAGGACGCCCGCGGTGACGACCGCGATGAGGCCGAGGATGCCGCACACCACCCAGAAGCCGAGGTTATCCGAGGCGAACGGGATGCCGCCGACGTTGATTCCGAGGAGTCCGGTCACGAAGGTCAGGGGCAGGAAGATCGTCGCGATCCAGCTGAGCCGGAAGGTCGAGGATGCCAGCTCGTCCATCGCGAGCACGTGTTCCCGGTCGGCGAGGACGCGGGCTCGGTCCACCTGGCCATGGATCCGATGTTCGATCCAGTTGGTGCGATCGAGCAGTCCGCGGAGCGCCTCGGTCTCGTACGGCGTCGCCTTGGTCGTCGCATCGAGTTGTGAACGATGAATCGCGTTCTGGAGGGGGTCGAGATAGCGATCGAGATCGAGCAGGGCGCGGCGGATGATGGTGACGCGATCGAGGCGTCGGTCGCGCGACATGTCCTGATCGCCTTCCGCGTCGTCCAGCAGCTTCGCGATGCCTCTGATCGTCGGACCGATCCGATCGAGGAACTCGTCTCCGAGTTCCGCCAGCGCGCCGAGGGGGCCGATGTCGCTGCCCTCGACGTCGGCGATCGCATCGCACGCATCCTCGACGAGCCCCAGTCGGCTGCGTCGGAGGGTCAGCATCCGGTCCTCCGAGAGGACGATGACGAGGAAG
>PKCT01000254.1 GCA_002862325.1 Phycisphaerae bacterium | reverse complement strand
GCTGTTGATGATGCCGTTGTTGTCGATGTCCCCGAAACACTGTGAAACGCAGGTCTGGGCGGTCGTGTAGAGGAGCGGTCGGTAGGTGAGAAGCGAGCACCGCATGCGATTCGCCTGTCCCGGAGTGAATCGATCCTTGCATTCATGCGTGTAGCTCATGACGTTGTTGGACGGGTAGGGATGATCCTCGCATTGGACGTTTTCGACCGTGTCGCAGTCATACCACCCGATATTCCCACCTCCCGTCGGACACGTGTCGCAGATCCTGTCGCCAGTACTGAGGCATGATCCTGAGTTCCTGCAAGCGTCATTTGGCCATTCGAAAAAGGTGTGGAACAGACCGAGGTAGTGACCGAATTCGTGAGCGAGGACGTCGATGGAGCCTGCACAAGGGACCCCTCTCATGCATTCCGGGTTCATCAAAAGATAATCCCAAATGGATCCCGCGAAGACCCCGGGTTCTCCGTTTGGTAGGAACGGATAAGCGGGAAAGCCAGAAGCCAACCCCAAATAACCGTCCGCAGTGTTGGTGTAGACGTTCACGTAACGCTGCGGGTCCCAGGAAAGACTCTCCCAGAAGTTTCCAGTGTTGTTGTACCAGTTCAAGTTTTCGGTCCGGGTGATGCCCGTCGTGGGATTTCCCTGTGGATCGACCTCGGCCAGATAGAACTCGATCCCAACATCGAATCCAGCCTGGGCGACCGAACCGAAGTTCGCCCGGAAGAAATCGTTGGCGGTGTCGATCGAGATCTGGATCTCCTCGTCACTGAGCACACCCAGATCCTGGTAGTAGAGGACATGCACCACCACGGGAATCCGATACAGCGTGCCGTCGGGATCGAAGGCGGGATTATCGATCTGCTCAAAAAGCGGGCAGTCACTGGTACCCCTGCGAAGGTCGACCTGGACCTCACCGGGATCGGCGGGGCTTGGCTAGGCGCACTGCTTCGACCAATCGAAGAATTCAGAGGCCCGGTAGGCATCCCAGTCGGGGAAGAACTGACCTTTGAACTCGACTCGGCCGTCGGCATGCTGCCAGGGCTTTTCCGGTGACTGAGCGTCGGCCGCAAGAACCGGAAAGAGAATGGACACGGCCATCATCAACCTCGATACGTAGGACATCTTCAATCTCCGGTTCGAATTGGCAATCAACTGACGGGCTCCTGGTCGGAGCTCCTTCTCGAAGTTACAAAGATGAGTCGTCCATCCATACCCCTCGGATCCCTGATTGGACCGGGAACGGGATTTTTTCGGCTCATAACCTTCTGGATCCAGGCCGGCGGCTACCCTTCGCGGATGACCACCACCGACGCCGTCCAGTTCCGCCAGGCCGTCCTCCCGAACGGACTCACGATCCAGGCCGAGATCGTGCCCAGCGCGCTCACCGCCGCCACCGGCTTCTTCTTCCGGACCGGCGCCCGCGACGAGGATCCGGCCCTGATGGGCGTCAGCCACTTCCTCGAGCACATGATGTTCAAGGGGACCGAGACCCGCACCGCCGAGGACGTGAACCGGCAGTTCGACGATCTCGGCGCGAACCACAACGCCTTCACCAGCGCGGAACAGACCGCGTACTACGCCCACGTGCCGTACGACTCGATCGACACCGCACTCGAGATCCTCTCGGACATCCTTCGACCCGCGCTGCGCCCGGAGGACTTCGAGGAGGAGAAGGGGGTGATCCTCGAGGAGATCGCGATGTACGCGGACCAGCCGTTCTGGGTCCTCTACGAAGAGGGCCTGGAGCGCTACTACGGCGACCATCCCCTCGCGCACCGGGTGCTGGGGACGCGAGAGACCGTCTCGGCGCTGACGCCGGAGCAGATGCGTCGGTACTTCGACCGTCGATACAGCGCCGACAACACCGTGCTCGCCGCCAGCGGTCGCATCGATTTCGATCGACTCGTCGAACAGGCCGAACGATGGTGCGGGGCGTGGCCGAAGGGCGAACCGGGTCGAGACCATGGCTCCCCCGTCTTCGAGCCGGGTGAGATCGAGGTCGATCTTCCGGACACCCACCAGCGGTACATCATGCTGATGCGCCCCGGCGTAGGTGTGGAGAACGACGACAAGTATCCACTCACCCAGGCCCTTCGGATCCTCGGCGATCAAGAGGGCTCGACCTTCTTCTGGTCGCTGGTCGAGACGGGGCTCGCGGAGGAGGCGACGATGCACCTGGACACCCGGGACCGGTGCGGGGAGCTCATCGCGACCATCGTCTGTCCACCCGACAAAGCGGAAGAGGTCGAGGACATCGTCCGACGCGAGATGGGTCGAATCCACGAGACAATCAACGAGGACGGTCTTCTCCGGAGCCGGGCGAAGATCGCGACCGCCGCGATGCTCGCGAGCGAACAACCGCTCGGACGCATGACCAGGCTGGGGAGTCGGTGGACCTACGGACTGCCCTACCGCACGCTCGACGAGGAGATCGCGCTCATCGACGCGGTCGATCACGATCGCGTGGTCGAGTGCCTCGGCCGATTCCCCTTCGACGAGCTGCTCGCGGTGCGGGGCGGAGGGAAGTAGTTCAGGCGACGAGGCCCGTCGCCGAATCCGGTGTGTGGAACGCGATTTCTCCGCCTCCATGCCGTCGAGCTTCGCTCAGCGCCATCATCGATGCCCGGAGCACCTCGTCGGGGGTCTGCAAACCGTCCTGCGATCCTCGAATCGCGATTCCGATCGAGACGCCGAGGGTCTTGAGACCAAGCCGGTCGTCGGTTAATGGTGCAAGGCGGACCGCCGCCCGAATGCGGTCGGCGAGGTGGGTGATCCGGTCGATCGTCTCGTCCTGAACGATGATCGCCAGTTCAGCGCCGACGAATCGATAGCCGCGAACGGCGTCACCACAGAGTTCCTGAGACGCCCGCATCATCGCTCGACTCGCACGACTCAGGGCGGCGTCCCCGGTACCGGGTCCACCATCCCGATTCAACTCTCGCATGCCGTCGACCGCGACCAGGAGCACCGACGTGGGACGATCGTCCTGGAAGCACGCGACGAAGTCGTCCTGGAATCTCGTCCGATCGGGCAGACCGGTGACGGTGTCGGTGGGATCGGGATCCTTTGCGGTCGGACCGCCGACTTTCGTGCTGCGTCTCTGCCGGTCCGCCTCCTCCAGCAGACCTTCGATATCGACGTCGGTCGCCTTGGAGACCTCGAACATCGCGGCCAGCTCCCACGCGTGTTCGGTGATCGAACGAAGCGCGGCCAGAACCGTCCCCCTCCTGACGTCGAACCAGAGGGCGGCATCCTCCTCGTATCGACGCAGCGCGGCCTGGGCGCGGTCGGGGTCTCCGATCAGACTCTCCACCACATGATCCGCCAGCAGAATCACTCGTCTCAGGTTCTCGCTTTGCGCGGTCACCGAGGTTCCCTGGTGATGAAGGAGGACCACGTCGACGATGTTGGAGGGGAAGTTCCAACCCTCGAGCATGCCTGCGCCGATCTCGGCGTGGTCGACCTCGAAGTGACGACGCTCGAGATCCGGCAGCGATCGGTGATCGCCGTTGGAGAGGTCGAGGATCTGGAGATATCGATCGCCGAAGTGTCTCCAGAGCGCGACCATTCCGAGATCGCGAACCAGTGCCGCGACGAACGCCTCGTCGGGGTCCTCGAGACGAAGCATCGACGCGAGTGCGCGTGCGGCGCTCGCCGCGAAGATGCTCCGCTTCCAGTACTCGTCGAAGTCGAAGATCACATCATCGTCATCGAAGGTCCTCGCCAGACTGAATCCGAGCACGAGGCCCTTGACCGTCTCCATTCCGAGATACGCGAGCGCCTGGCGAATGCTGCCGACCCGACGGTTCAATCCGTAGAAGCTCGAATTCACGGTCTTGAGAACACGAGTGGCGATCGCCGGATCGTTCTCGATCACCTTGGCGATCTCGGCCAGTTCCACATCCCGTCTGCTGGTGAGTTCGAGAATGCGAACCGCCACCGCTGGAAGCGTGGGCATGTTCGGTGAATCCATGACTCGTGCCAGGACAGCATCGTTCATCGCGCTGGTCTCCGCTATGGGACGTTCGACCGATGGTCGAGGAGGTGTCGCCTTGGGGAATCGACCAACGAATTCCGAACCTCAAGTCGAGTTGTCCAAACGATCGATATTCCTGGTCTCGGAGTCCGGAGACCCACACCTACGAACCAAAGAGCAGCTTCATCGGAACACTCTCGTGACCGAGGAGTTCTCGGATCCAGGCTCCAAGCAATCGGGCAGCGCGACCCACGACATCCGGATCCGCCAGATCCTCGGGTGACGCCCCCGACTCGAGCGCCTTCAACGCGTCGACCGTCGTCCGTCTCACTCGCCAGCGGTCGGCGGCCCCGGTATCCGAGACGATCCCTCCGCTCGCCGGGCTGAACGCGACGGGGTCTCCATCGACCGAATCGAGATCCAGCCGCGGGCGGTATCCGAGATCGCAGAGAATCGCCCACTGGAATCCGAGGATCGCATTCTCGACCGGACGATCCTCACCGAGACCACGAAGTGCCGTGACCAGCGCATCCCAGGAAGCTGGGTGAGGTTCGGGTTGATGGAGGAAGCGTCCGATGAGATCGGCGAAGTACCACGCGGCACGGTTGCACGGCGCCGACCGTCGAATGATCGGAAAGGTCTCCAATAGCGTCCATTCGGTGAGGGTGGCCAGCTCCCGGCCCGGCTTCACGATCGCGACGATCTCGCCGCGAGTGAAGAGGTCGAAGCCCCCACTGAAGCTTCCTCGTTCACGACGTGCCCCCTTCGCAAGCCCACGCACCACGCCGTGATCGCGAAGAAAGAGTGAGACCGTCTGACTCGTCTCACTGAAGTCCCAATGTCTCACGCAGATGGCTTCGTCGCGAATCGTGGGCATCGGGGATCACCCCTCCATTCGCACCAACAGGGCCTCGCGAAGCACGATGTCGTCTTCGAACGGTCCATCCTCGCCGGGATCGACCTCGAAGACGAGCGGTCCTTCACCGATTTCTCCGGTGACCACCACGACCGGGCTCGTGGGATCGACCACATGTCGAGAGACCTCCCGATCGCCGTCTCGAACGATGAACGTGCACGATCCCGAACCGGCGTCCGGTGCACGCTCGACGACCACCCGGAATCGTGCGCGATCCCATGGAAGTTCCGCGGAAGCCTTCATGCCTCCGGGAATTCGAAGCGGCGCCGCGGAGATCGGATAATGCCCTTCCATTCGTGTGATCGGTGGAATCCAGGGACGAATCGACCCGGCGTTTCCCGGCTCGCGGGTCCATTCCAGAGAAGACCATGGACGCACCCGATCCGCCGCGAAGCTGACACCGACGAGGTATTCGCTCGGAACCTCCGCGACATCGCCCCCCAGGACCGGACGCCGCAATCGGCTGTAGCCGTCGTCTTCGACGTCGATTCCGGATCCCAGAAGTCGGTGACCACCTCGATACCAGACCATCACCCCGTTGGGCTCGACCGGAGGATTCATGAGCGAGATCGACGCGACTCGTTCGATGGGAACCTCGAGCACGTCGCCATCCTGGTCGCCACCGACCAGCTCGAGCACCAGCGATGCACCGATCGAATCGACGAGCCCCTCGATCCGATCGCCATTGGCGAGAAGCACGAGATCCGCGTCCTCGACCTCGAGGATCTCGGCGTCCTCCTGGAGTCGCACGGCCGTCAGCTTCTCCGGATCGAGCTTCAGATCGGGAAGCCAGGCGCTCCGCCATGACATCCGACCACTGCCGTTGCTTATGAGAGAACCAGGGATTCTCTGCCCATCGGTGGTCTCGATGAATCGGGATCGTATGGGATCGAGATCACCGGCCCGTCGCGCCTGGTATCGATCGACCGATCCCTGTTCTCGATAGGTTGGTTCGCCGACCATGAGAACGATCGCCCGACGCGATGGTATGACCGACGGTACGCCTCCCGGTTGGTCGAACAGGAGGATGTTCGTTCCGTCCATGGTGATCGGATGACCACGATGTTCGATCAACTGATCGTCGATCACCCGACCCTTGACGTCGTTCGAAAGAATCTGTCCGTGCACCGATTCCGGCGTGGTGAACACGCTGGTGAGTGTCACAAGGGTCGCGATGGTGATTCGGGGATTCACTTCTGGAAGATCGGGAGGTATCGCTTCGGCATCTGGAGAACGATCAGCGACATGGCGGTGGCGTACGCGTCTCCGATCTGGTGATCGATCCACTCGCCATCGCGGGTCTGACGACGAATGAGCTCGTCTCGGATCGCGGGCCACCAGTTCGCCCACCATTCACCACCCGCAAGGTACATCGCCTGGACGGCGTAGTACTGGCCATAGTAGTAGTGTGCATTGCCGGGACCCACCATCCCACGACCCGGGGCGGCCACCTTCATCAGATACGAGAGACCTCGTTCGATCTGATCGTCCTCGTAGATGCCCGCGTAGAACAGGCTCGCCACCCCCGCCGCGGTGCGGGGCCAGGCGGAACCACCGGGTTGCGTCATGTAGCGGAAACCGCCATCGCCGTTCTGACACGATCGAACGTATTCGACCGCGCGATCGATCGTCTCCTTCGGGACCTTGATTCCAGCATTTCTCGCGGATCTCAGCGCCATGATCTCGCAGATCGTCACCGAGACGTCGGCGTCGATGGGTACCGGGTTGTAACGCCATCCACCCTCGTCGTTCTGGCTGTCCACGATCACACGAACCGCCCTGCCCAGGGCGTCGCGAACCCTTTTGTCGTCGGGGTTCATCCCGTAGATCTCGCCGAGGAACAGCGTCGCGAATCCATGACCGTACATTGGACCATGCGATGTCTCGGCCGCGAGCAGACCGGTCTGCGTCGCGCCCGTGAGAACGAATTCGAGCGCACGCTGTACGGTGGAGCCGTATCGTCCCCGCTCGGGGAGGTGACCATCGGCCATGAACGCGAGCGCACACAACGCCGTGATTCCCACATGTCTGCCGTATCGACCTCGACCGAAGGAACCGTCGTCGTTCTGCATCCGCGCGAGCGCGGCGAGACCCTTGGACACCGATTCATCGAGCTGTGGAACGATCTCGTCGAGCGCCGGCTTGTTGGCCGCACCCGCGTCCGGTCCGACCACGGGGGGAGGTTGTTGCGAAGGCTTGGGATTCTCGACCCCTTGCGCGGTGGATATCGATGCCGAGAGGACAATCGTCGCGAGGAATGCTGGTCGGAGCGGTGTCTTCATTCGTCGGAATCCTCGGCAAGTCGACGGTAGTAGGCCTCCGTCAACGATCGGTACATGTCGGAGACGCGATCACGCATGCCTTGGCTAATGAGCTCTCGAACCCTCGGTGGGAGGCCTCCCCATTCGACCCCGGTTCCTTCCAGACCTCCGTCGAGTTCGGAGAACTCGGGAGGTGGTGGTTCCTGACCACTGCTGTCTCCGGATTGCGTCTGTTGTCCCGATTGCTGCTGCTGGGATTGTTCCTGTTGCTGTCCCGCCTGTTCCTGACGGCCGGGATCCTGCTGTTGCTGCTGCTGACTGGACGAACTGCTCGAGGACTGCTGCTGCTGCTGCTGCTGCTGCCTCGCGGAATCGATCAGGATCTGCAGACGATCGATGATCCGTTGCTGCAGCCTCTGCACACCGATTCCCGACGCCTGTCGTTCTCCAAGGAGATCGGCGCTCTCTTGCATGTCTTCGACCGCCTTGCGAAACGCATCGGTCGGCTTCTCCTCGGCCAGGGCGTC
>PKCT01000298.1 GCA_002862325.1 Phycisphaerae bacterium | reverse complement strand
GCTTCTCGAGCTCCTCGTTCAGGTCCGCGAGCAGCGCGGCCTGCGGTTGGTCGACCGCCTTCGCCTGGGCGCGGATCTCGTTCGGCAGATTCCCGTGCTGGTCCCAGCCTCGCATGTAGAGCTGGACGAAGCGGACGCCTCGCTCGGAGAGCCTTCGCGCGAGCAGGCAGTTCGCGGCGAAGCTTCCCGGCGTCCTCACGTCCGTCCCGTACATCTCGAGCGTCTCGTCGGACTCGTCGCCGAAGTCGGTGAGTTCGGGCACCGACATCTGCATCCGGTACGCCATCTCGTACTGTGCGATCCTGGCGTTGATCTCGGGATCGAGTGTCCGACCGTATTCCTCTTCGTTCACTTTCGCCGCGAGATCGAGCATGCGTCGGCGGTCCTGTCGGTTCACGCCTTCCGGATCGCGGAGGTAGAGGACCGCGTCTCTCCCGGCGCGGAGCTTGCAGCCCTGGTGCTCGCTCGGAAGGAAACCGCTTCCCCAGAATCGCGCGGAGAGGGCCTGCATGTTCCCGAGTCCCTGAGTGATCATCACCACGAAGGTCGGGAGATCGTCGTTCATGCTGCCCAGACCGTAGCTCATCCAGGATCCGAAGCATGGGCGACCGGGGATCTCGCTTCCGGTCTGGAAGAACGTGATGCCCGGTTCGTGGTTGATGGCCGAGGTCTTCATCGACTTGATGAAGCAGATCTCCTTCGCCATGCGGCCGGTGTGGGGGAGGAGTTCGGACAGCATCACGCCGTCCTCGTTGTTCTCGTGACGTTCGAACTTGAACATGGACGGCGCGACCGGGAATCGATCCTGGCCGCTGGTCATCGTCGTGATCCGTTGACCGTTCCGGATCGAGTCGGGCAGATCCTGATCGAACCGCTCGTGGAGCATCGGCTTGTAGTCGTAGAGATCGAGTTGGCTCGGCGCCCCCTCCATGTGGAGGTAGATGACGCGCTTCGCCTTCGGGGCGTGGTGGGGAAGCTGGGCCAGGATTCGATCCACCTCGTCCACCCGCTGGCCGGCGAAAGACGGCTTCGCACCACCCATCATGGATCCAAGCGCGGTCGCGCCGAGCCCTCCGAGCATCCCGCCCGCGAGATCGCCGAAGAAGCGTCGACGGGTGAGCCGACGCAGGTACGCCTCGAGCGGATCGTGACTCTCTTCGCGGATGTGGGGCGTCGGCATATGGGGGGCTCCTGCAGCTGGTTCCGAGCATAACGCGTGGCACCGCGGACCTCGACCATCGTCTGGCGAGATCTTTTAAAAGCCCCGGTTCCGGTTCTAGGCGGATACCGCGTGGATCTCGTTCACGGAATCACCATCGCGGTTCCAGTGGATGTACAGCGTCTCCTCGTCCGCCGGTTGGATCTTGATGCGAGGCACCTTGCGATCGACGCGTCCCCGCACCCAGCCGTCGAGCAGCATCACTTCGAGTGCCTGCAGACAGCGCTGGGTCGGATTGCCGGGGCCCGAGGTCGAGCCGAAGTCGTGCTGGATCGCCCTCATGATCCGATCGATGCGACCGTGGCCCTCGACGTAGTCGAGGACCACCCGGTACCAGCCGTTCAGGGGAAGGGTGTGTTCACCTCGGACCATGCATTCCGCCCGGTCGATCTTGCCGTCTCGATAGATGGGAAGACGTCGGCGGGTCGCGTTCTTCATATTCACCGAAAAGACGTTCGAGGAATTGACGAGCCAGTCGCTCGTCTTGTCGGTGAGCATCAACTAGACCTGCTTGAGGGTCCCTGGATCGAAACTCCCCGAGGTCGCGTGGTCCGTCGGGCTCAGTCCCGCACGATAGCGGCGTCCGAAGCGAGGACGGCATTGGCGACCATGGTCCAGGCGGCCAGTTCCACGGCCGGAAGATCCGCCGGTGACATTTCATCGCCCACGTCGCAGAGGCTACGGGCGGCACCTGGGTCGCCGTCATAACGAATTCGATACGCCTGCAGGGTTTCCAGCGCAGCGTCGCGCAATTCGTCGCTTGGTGGCTCGGCGGTGACATGTCTGAACAGCCGTTCGATTCGGCCCACATCGTCGGTGCATTCCCCGAGGACCCTGGCCGCCAGCATCCGACTGGCCTCCACGAACTGCGGATCGTTCCAGAGGACCAGGGCCTGGAGCGGCGTGTTCGTCGGGAGGCGTTGAACGCTGCAGTATTCCCGGGTCGGGGCATCGAGCGCAAGAAGGGAAGGCGGCGGGCATGCCCGCTTCCAATAGGTGTACACGCTCCGGCGATGGAGATCGTCCCCGGTTCCCTGTTCGAAGGTTCGGGTGTTCGACTGGAGCATGGCGACTTCGCGCCACAGTCCATCGGGTTGGTAGGGCTTCACGCTCGGTCCACCGAACGATTCCACGAGCAGGTCCGCGACGAATAGCGCCTGATCCCTGATCTGCTCCGCCTCGAGCCTCTGTCGAGGAAAGGAGCCGAGCAGTTCGTTCTCGGGATCGACGGCGGCGAGGTCGGGGCGCCGTCTGGCCGCCTGGCGGTACGTCGCACTGGTCATGATCTCGCGCAGCAGCCATTGGAGATCCCACCCTTCATCCTGGAATCGAGTCGCCAGATGATCGAGGAGTTCCGGATGGGTCGGCCAACTGCTCTGATATCCGAAGTCCTCGATGCTGCCGACGATCCCGCGACCGAAGATCTGGTTCCAGAGTCGATTGACGACGACGCGTGCGGTGAGTGGATTGTCCCTGCTGACGAGCCAGCGCGCCAGATCAAGGCGGCTCGGCGTTCCGTCGACCGATGGCAGCGTACCGAGCGCCTCGGGAATGCGACGTTCCACCCGGCGCTCAAGGTCCGGAGCATCGTAGAGGCCGCGCATCATGACGTAGGTGGGCCTTGGTTCCGCGCGTTCCTTCATCACCGAGGTCTTCGGTACGGACGCCAGGATCCGGTCTCGTTCGGCGGTCAGCGTCCCCTCCGCCTCGACGAGTTCACGGTAGCGGGGCGAGACAGCGCTTCGAATCGATTCCAGGCCGAGGGCTCGCGCGGGCTCGCGGACGGTTTCTTCGGGAAGGATGGCGGCGATCGATGGTGATGGAAGCGTCGAGCTCCCCGGATCGGTTCGGTGGAATAGGGCGCCGGGGCCGCCGGTGTTGACGATCTTCAGCACGATCGTATTGCGGCCTGGGTGCAGCGCGAGGTCCAGTCGATCCTGATCCGGCGCGACGCCTCGATCGACTCGACGTTCGAAGACGAGTTTCCCGTCATGGAAGACCTGGATGCCGTCGTCGGATCCCAGTGAGATGGGCAGCGTTCGCGTGTTCGGGCTCCAGATCTCTCTCCCGACAAATTCCGCTCCGAGACCCTGGGCCAGATTCACGGGCTCGCCCTCGACGACGCCCGGTGCGTATCGCCACTTCTGGCCTTGATAGTCGCGCGTGAAGTCGATCGGTCCAGGCCCCTCCGGGCCGAATCTGGTGTCGTAACCCGCGGTCCCGTTCTCGATGGCGTAGGGGCCGACGATGTACCAGTTGGTGGTGGCGACCGGGATTGATCGCCGCCACATCTCGCCGGCACGGCCGAAGCTGGCCCGGGTCCGGCCCAGGACATGGTTCGGATACGGGGACTCGAACGTCAAGGTGATCCGGACGTCCGTTCCTCCGTCGAAGCCGAAACGGTCTTCGGTCATGAAGGCGAGGGTGCGCTGGCCCGGCACCCGATGCGAATCCGCAGCCCAGACGCGTCCGTTGTCCTTGCGCAGCGCATTGGTGATTCGAAAGTCGTCGCTTGATTGTTCGTGATCCGCCCATGCCCAGATCGGTTCGACCGTACGGCGACGCGATGGGTCCGTCACCGAGACGGCCTCGATCTCGATTGCAGACAGGATTGCGTTGCCGTTGCCGGCTCGTCCGGTGCCCTCTCCGAGGAGGGTGTCGTGGGTGAGCGCTTCCAGGAGTAGGAGGTCGTACTCACCGTCCTCGAGTCGATAGGTGAGAACATGCTCGTCGTTGGCGGGCGACGCTCCGGAGACGAGGACGGAACCGTCGTCGAGAATATCCATCGTCGCCCCGCTCCGGCTCGTGGCCGACACGACGGGCGGGGAGATCCAACCATCTCCACCATCGTCGCGCAGCCGATCCAGCTGCTTCCGAATCTCGATGGTCTCCTCGGGAGTCGGCGTCGTTCGTTCCGCTTCGACTCTCGCGATCTCCAAAGCGATCCGCTCGAGTCGACGGCGGTCGACGTCCCGCGGCAGTTCGATCGCCGGTTCGAATGCCCGATTCGCGTCCGGGAGTTGGCTGTAGATCCCGGGTTGTTCGACGTTGTTGAAGAAGGCGACCAGGCCGTAGAAATCCTCTTGCGTGATCGGATCGAACTTGTGGTCGTGGCACCGGGCGCATCCGACGGTGAGGCCGAGCCAGACCGCCCCGGTGGTCTCGACCCGATCGACCGCGTATTCGAGGAGATACTCCTCCTCGATCGCGCCTCCCTCGTCGCTCGTCACATGATTTCGATGGAATCCGCTGGCGATCAACTGGTCGAGCGTCGGATCCTCGACGAGATCGCCGGCGATCTGATCGATGGTGAATCGATCGAACCGCATGTTGTCTCGGAACGCTCGAAGCACCCAGTCCCGGTAGGGCCACATCTGCTTCCCCGCGTCCATGTGAATGCCGGCGGTGTCCGCGTACCGCGCGAGGTCGAGCCAGGGCGTCGCCATCCGCTCGGCGTATCGGGAGCGATACGGTTCGGTCGTCAGGAGTCGGTCGATGAGGCGTTCGTACGCATCCGGTCGTTCGTCGGCGACGAAGCGGTCGACTTCCTCGGGGGTCGGAGGCAGTCCGGTGAGATCCAGGAAGGCGCGTCTCGCGAGCACGGGGCGGCTCGCGGGGGGGTTGGGGCGCACACCATGATCGTGGAGTGAACGAAGCACGAAATGATCGAGGTCTCCGGTCGCCCAGGACTCGTCGTCCATCTTCGGAGGCGTCACTTCGCGAGGAGGCTCGAACGCCCAGTGTCGTTCGTACTCGGCCCCTCGGGCGATCCACGTCCGGAAGAGCGCGATCTCTTCGGCGGTGAGTCGCTTCGTACCTCCGTCGGGGGGAGGCATCATGTCGTGGGGGTCCTCGGAGGTGATTCGTTCGATCAGGAGCGAGCGATCGGGATGTCCGGGCACGATCGCGGCAAGACCGTTGGTCGATCTGGTCGCCGCATCGAATTCATCCAGACGGAGGCCGGCTCGTCTCGTCGCGGGATCGGGGCCGTGGCAGGTGAAGCATCGATCAGAAAGAATCGGCCGGATATCTCGTCCATATCGGACCTCCGGCGCCGTTGAAACGTCGGTATCCGGCGGGGAAGCGGATACGCCCATACCGAACGTCGCCATCAAGGTGGCCATCAGAAAGGCGGTTGGAGCGGTCGGAAACTGGCCTTGAGTCATGATCAATCAGCATACGGCTCACACGCACAATGCCCAAGGAATTGCGTCCGATAATCCAAACGATCCGGAACATTTCAGTGGGCGGACATGGCCATGGCAAGAAAGAACGGGGTTCCATCGAGTTTCCGGCACGTTTCCCCAGGGAGGAGGAATACTGGAGAACAAGTTCCTTGGTGCCGCATCCAAAACCGGTCGAACGGTGGCAGTTCGTCAGGAACAGATACCCAACCCCCGGAGTGAACCAAATATGAGAATTCTTGACCTTGCATCGGTCGCTGCTGTGGCCGTTGGACTCGCCGGTCCTGCGGCAGCGCAAAAGTTCTCACGTTCGATCCAGGGGCCTCAGAAGGCTCCGGCGTTCTGGGTGTACGACGACGGGCGCATCGAGGTGAACGGTCCTCAGGGCCAGCTCCTCTTCGACGATTGGGATGAGTACCTGACTTCGGACTTCTTCTTCGAGAACGGGCGTCAGTGCGGACTTCCCCCGGAGGATGAGCGACTCGTCGGTCAGCCGCTCGACGTCCCATTCGACGGGGTGGCGGGTGGGTCCGCCGCCGACTGCACCTGCAACCGGACGAACTTCAACCAGATCTACGACTCGACGAATGGTCCCACCTATCGGATTCCGGTGGTGGTGCACGTGATCCAGAACTCCGGCGGGTCCCAGGGATTCATCTCAGAGGCGTGCGTGATCGACCAGATCGAAACGCTCAACGAGGACTTCAACGCCATCCCGGGTTCGCTGGGTGGCGCCGGGTACGAGTGCAAGATCGAATTCTTCCTCGCCGAGGTCGATCCCCAGGGGAATCCGACCAATGGAATCACCTACAGCCAGAACACCACCTGGTTCAACGACGGCGGCAACTACTACAACAGTCTCGCGTGGGACACCAGGCGATACATGAACGTCTACACCAACACCGCCAGCGGAGCGCTCGGATACGTTCCCGCGCTGGGATGCTCGAACATCGACGGAAGCTCCGCTGATCGCGTGGTCATCCTCTATCAGGCCTTCGGCAACTGCGCATCGATCGGTTCCTACAACCGGGGCCGTACCCTCACCCATGAGGTCGGTCACTATCTCGGGCTCGAGCACACCTTCTCGGGAGGTTGCTCCAGCGCCTCCGGTTGTGCCACGAACGGCGATCTCATCTGCGACACCAATCCACAGCAGTTCTCTACCAGTGGCTGCTCCAACAGCAGTTCATGTGGTCAGGCCCACAACAATCAAGACAACTACATGGACTACTCGGTCGACCTGTGCATGAATAACTTCACGCAGCAGCAGCAGCTCAGGATGCGATGCATCCTCGAGCACTATCGGGTCGAGCTTCCCTGCGACGACTGCGGAGGAACCGCTCCACCCTCGAACGACGACTGTTCGAACGCCATCGACCTTGCGGTCGGCTCTACGGACGGGACCACCGTCGACGCCACCACGAGCGGTCCGGACTCCCCGCTCACCTGCAGCACTTCGAACGGTCCCGACCTTGTCAACGACGTGTGGTACCGATGGACGTCTCCCGGCAACGGATTCCTGAGCGCCGGCCTCTGCGGCGCGCCCTTCGACACGAGGTTGACCATCTGGAACAGCCCGTCCTGCCCGAACTCCGGCTCTGCGATCGTGGCGTGTTCCGACGACGATTGTGGAGACGACGCCTTCATCAGCAACTCGCTCGTCCTGGAAGGGCAGACCATGTACTTCCAGGTGGGGAGTCCAAGCGACGAGGTCGGCGTCTTCACGTTGAGCCTGGACTTTTCGGAACTCACCGATCCGCCGGCGAACGACGACTGCTCGAACGCCCAGGTCGTCACGATCGGTGACACCTCGTTCGACAACTTCGACTCGACCGATTCCGGGTTCAACGACCCTCTGGTCTGCTCGTCGGCGGGCGGGCCCGAGGTCTACGGGGACGTCTGGTTCGAGTGGGAAGTGCCCTGCACCGGGTTCGCCACGATCGCGACCTGTGGCACCGACTTCGACAGCCGGTTGTCGGTCTTCGCCGATGCCTGCCCCTCCGGAGGTGATCCGGCGGTCTTCTGTGCCGACTCGGGTTGTGGTGACGACGCATCGGTGCAGTCGCTGGTGCTCGAAGGTCAGCGTCTTCTGATCAGAGTCGGCTCGCAGGTCGAGGACGCCGAAGGCAATGGTGTCCTTTCGATCGGGTGTGTTCCCCTCGAGGCCCCCTGTCCCGAGGACTTCAACGACGACGGCGTGGTCGATGCCGCCGATCTCGGGCCGCTTCTTGCGGCCTGGGGAACGTCGGACCCCGCCGCCGACCTCAACGATGACGGCACGGTCGATGCGGCCGATCTCGGACCGCTGCTCGCGGC
>PKCT01000124.1 GCA_002862325.1 Phycisphaerae bacterium | reverse complement strand
ACGGCGCACATGGCGCCGCACCGCTCGGCCGTGCGCAATGCGGCGTGTGCGGTGCGTAGCGCAGCGCAAGGGCCATTGACCGACAAGGCAATCCCGATCCGCGCGGGCGAGCGCCGAGGTCTCGAGTTCGATCGCCATGTCCTTCCAGCCCTGCCCACGATTCTTAAATGTGTCGTAGGTCTTGCAGATCAGGGTGGCGGTGGCGTCCGATGCGTAGACGATCGGCGTCTTGGACTCCATGCGCCCGATCGGCACGCTCGTGAACGGACCGAAGACGACGTCCGGGGCGTGCCTGCGAACACTCTCATCGGCGGCCCGGGCGGCGGAGATCGCCAGGGACTCGAGCTTTCCACCTGCGAGCCGCGGAAGAACCTTCTCGACGGTGTTGCGACCGAGTGTCCGGATCCGGCGCAGGCGCTGCCAACCACGCCAGGACTCACGCACACTCGCCGGGACGCTGTGGAGATTCCCGATCAGGCCCAAGACGACGTGACAGCCCGCCCGTTCGAGCGACTGCCGCATCTCCCATGGCGAGCCCGACAACGAATTCGGATCGGCTTCGTCGTCCCACGCCAGCACCAGGACTTTGGGTCGCGAATCGGCCATGCAGCTCCTCAATAAGTCATCGGAATCCGACCTTCACCACGATGAAAAAAACAGACGAACCCGCGATCCATACCCGGAGGGTTCGGAGAAGATCAAGCGAGGAGCCTCATAGGCTCTTCGATCATCGACTTGAGCGTGGCCAGATAGCGAGCGGCCATCGCACCGTCGATCACGCGGTGGTCCAGACTCAGGTTCGCCGCCATTTCCCAGCCGACGGCCAACTGGTGATCGCGCACCACCGGCTGCTCGATCGCCGCACCGCACGCCAGAATTGCGCTGTTGGGTGGATTGATGATCGCCGTGAAGTCGTCGACGCCGAACATCCCGAGGTTCGAGATGGTGAAGGTCGCGTCGGACATCTCCTCGGTGGTGAGTCCCTTGTCCCTCGCCTTGGAGGCGAGCGATCGGGTCTCCGCCGAGATCATGCGGAGGCTCTTCAGATTGGCATCGCGAATCGTCGCGACCACCAGCCCACCGCCACGCTCTTCCGACAGGGACACCGCGACGCCGACGTTGACTCGCCGATGGGCCAGGATGCGGTCCCCCGCCCAACTGGCGTTGAACATGGGGTGTTCCGCCATCGCGAGCGCACACGCCCTGACCAGGAAGTCGTTGACGCTCAGCTTCACTTCCTCGGCCGCGAGCTTCTCGTTCAGGGACGCACGCAGATCGATGAGCGCGTCCATCGAGAAGCGCATCTTGACCTGATAGTGGGGAATGGTCTGCTTGCTCTCGACCAGTCGTCGAGCGATGGTCTGCCGCATCCCCGAGACCTCGATCGCGGCGCTCTCGAGCGCGGGGACCTCCTGGACCGCGGTTGGGGCCGCGAGAGGGACGGGGACCGCCGTCTCGACGGTTCCTGCCATCGGTTCGGCGTTGACCTGCGCGAGGACGTCTCGCTTGATGATCCTCCCGCCAGGCCCGCTCCCGGCCAGGCTGCCCAGGTCGATGCCGTGCTCCTCCGCCAATCGGCGGGCGACCGGGCTCACTCGAGGTCGGCCGGGGCCCGATGCGGGCGGTGCGGATCGGGCCGGCGTGGGCGCGGTTGGGGCCTCGGCGGCGGGCGTCGAAGGCTCGGGCGTCTCGGGTGTGGGATCCACCTGGGCGGCCTCAGCGGCGGCGGACGGCGCCGCGTCGATGTCCGCGGGATCCTCGCCATCCTCGGCGATCAGGGCGATCGCGGTTCCGACCGGAACCTGAGTCCCCTCGCCGACGAGAATCTTCGCCACGACGCCGTCGTCGTAGGCCTGCATCTCCATCGTGGCCTTGTCGGTCTCGATATCAGCCACCACGGCTCCGGAAGCGACCTCGTCGCCTTCCTGAACATTCCACTTGATGATGGTCCCCTGCTCCATGGTGTCGGAAAGACGGGGCATCGTGAGTGTGATCGACATGCGGTGAAGTCCAGCGGGCGTACCCAAGGGTAACGCGGTGTGAGCGAAAGATGAGCCAACGAGGCGTGAATCAGGCGACGTAGAGGGCCGAACGAACCGCTTCGGCGATCCGCCGGGCGTTCGGGAGGTATTCCTGCTCGAGATTCCACGCGTAGGGCGTGGGGACGTCCGCACTGTGCACCCTCATCACGTGATTGTCGAGGTCGTCGAAGCATGCCTGATGGATCTGGGCGGCGATCTCCGAGCCCGGTGAACCGAAGCTCCAGGACTGATCGACGACCACGCAGGCGTTGGTCTTCTTCACGCTTCGAACGATGGTGTCGAGGTCGAGCGGCCTGATGGTTCGCCCATCGATGACCTCGCAGGAGATCCCCTCGGCCTCCAACGCCTCGGCCGCTTCGAGACAGAAGTGCACCGGGCGGCCGAAGGACACGATCGTGACGTCGTCGCCGGAACGACGCACGAGCGCCTGGCCGAACGGGACCAGATGCTCGCCTTCGGGGACATGCCCCTTGAGAGCGAGGAGCCGCTCGCTCTCGAGGAAGAACACCGGGTCGTCGTCGCGAATCGCGGTCGTCAGCAACCCCTTCGCATCGTCCGCGAACGCCGGGATGGCCATCTTCAGTCCGGGCACGTTCGAGTACATCCCCTCGACGCACCAGGAGTGGGTCGACCCGAGCTGACCTCCGGCACCGTCGTTACCTCGGAAGACGATCGGACAGCCGAACTGGCCGCCCGACATGTAGAGCATCTTCGGCGCGTTGTTGAGGATCGGATCCGCGGCCACGAGGCTGAACGACCAGCTCATGAACTCGACGATCGGTCGGAGGCCCATCATGGCCGCACCGATGGCCATGCCGGCGAACCCACTCTCGGAGATCGGCGTGTCGATGATCCGCTGGGGACCGAACTCCTCGAGCATCCCCCGACTCACCTTGTAGGCACCGTCGTACTCGGCGACCTCCTCGCCGAGCAGGAAGACGCGCTTGTTCGCACGCATCTCCTGGCTCATCGCCTCGCGAAGGGCATCTCGAAACTCGAGCGTTCGCTCGCTCATCGGTCGTTCTCCTGATCAGTGACGATCTGCGGCATGCTGGTGCCGAGATAGGGCCCGAACTTCTCGACGTACACGTCGGTGAAGAGTTCGGTGATATCCGGCTCGGGCGACGCGTCAGCCCATTCGATGGACGATCGAACCTGCAGCTTGACCTCTCGATTCAGCGCCTTGAAGGCGGCATCGTCGATCAGGCCCTCCTCGATCAACGCGTCTCGGAGACGCGTGATCGGATCGCCCGCCTCCCAGACCTCCTCCTCCTCGCGGGTTCGATACTTGCGGGGATCGGACATCGAGTGCCCCTTGAACCGGTAGGTCTTCATGTCGACCATGGCGGGACGAGACGTCTCGCGACACTTGTCCGCGACCGCCTTCATCTCGCGCTGCACGTCGATGACGTCCATGCCCTCGATCTCGTAGCCGTCGATGCCGAAGGCCTCGCCCTTGGAGATGAGCCGATGGGACATCGTGGTTCCCCGATGGATCGCGGTGCCCATGGAGTAGCCGTTGTTCTCGACGATGAAGATCACGGGGATGTGGAAGAGACCCGCGAGGTTCTTGGCTTCGTAGAACGCGCCCTGGTTGACCGCCCCGTCTCCGAGGAAGCACAGCGCGACGTGCCGGCTCTTGCCACCTTCGATCACCTCGTCGATGTACTTGGTCGCGAAGGCGAGCCCGGTACCGAGCGGGGTCTGGGCGCCGACGATTCCATGGCCTCCGTAGAGGTTGTTCGGCTTGTCGAACATGTGCATCGAGCCCCCCTTGCCCTTCGCACATCCGCCGATCTTGCCGAACATCTCGGCCATGCAGTACTTCGGATCCATCCCTCGCGCCAGTGCGTGGCCATGGTCGCGATAGGCGGTGACGATCGGGTCGGCATGCTGGACCGCGGCGGTGCATCCGACCGCGACCGCCTCCTGCCCGATGTAGATGTGACAGAAGCCGCCGATCTTCTTGTCCTGGTAGGCCTGCATGGTGCGGACCTCGAACTCGCGAATGAGCAGCATCTGTCGCAGCCAGTCGAGCAGTTCGTCGGGGGTTGCTGACGTACGATCGGCCAGTGGCCGCCGTCCGCCGGTCGTCGCATGAGCGGGATCGGACAAGGAGGACATCCTGGTATCTCCAGTTCGGGAATCGTCGCCGGGGCCCGGCGAACCCAAGCCTTAGATTATGGCGATCCCCAACCGACGCGGCAACCGACCGGTCCTTGAATTCGTCGGACAGCGTTATCGAATCGCGACTTCTGCATCCGAAGACACGGGGAGCAAACGGGCCTTGAGGAGCAGAATCCCCGCTTCGAGCTGGGGATCGATCCCTTCGGTGACCAAACGATCGGGATTTGGTCGATCGGCCTCGTCCCATTCCTCGTCCCAGTCGGCGATGAGATCGGCCTTACGTCGGAGTTCGTACGCCTCCTGCGTCTGATCGGGGGTCATCGAGACGACCAGATCTGGGTTGACGCCCCAATCCGTGGCTCCAGGCATCTTGTGGACGAGTCGACCCCGCTTCTCGTCCCCCGCAGGCGGCAACGCGTAGTACTGGTTGGTCACCTTGAAGGCCGCTGGTTCCCGTCGGTTGGAGGAGACCGGATGGACCGTCTGAACGCTCCCCTTCCCGTAGGTTCGCTCACCGATCACCACCGCCGCGTCGTGTGCCTGAAGACATCCCGAGACGATTTCGCTCGCGGATGCGGATCCCTGATTCACGAGGACGACCAGCGGAAGAGATTCCAGAAAAGCCATGTGCCCCTTCGCTTCTCGGGACCACACCGTCTCCCCGTCTCGATCCTCGCAGGAGACGATCGGTCCTTCGGCGACGAAGAGATTGGAGAACTGGATCGCACTGTCGAGCAGTCCACCGGGGTTGAACCGAAGGTCGAGCACGAGGCCGTTGAGCGGACGCTCGTCACGCATCTGATCGACCGCGTTGAGAAGGTCCGCGAAACTGTCGTCGTTGAACGACGTCAGCCGGACGTACCCGATCCCGTTCTCGTCGTCCGCGAACCAATCCCACTGCGGATCACCCGCAGGATCGAGACCTTCCTTGAACCATCCGTTGACCGACCGGATCTTGATGCGATCACGAACGATGGGGATCTCCACCGGTTCCTCGATTTCGTCACGGGTCACCGTGAGCACCACCGTCTCACCTCGCGGACCGGTGATCTCGTCGACCGCCCGGGTCAGACTCCAGCCCGTGGTCGGAACACCATCGACCGCGATCACCCGATCCTCCTCCTCGATGCCGGCCCGCGATGCGGGCGAGCCCTCTAGGGGATTCTGGATCATCAGGTCCCGCTTGTCGTCGTGGCGAATCAGAATGCCCACCCCGACGAAGTCCCCCTGCACCTGCTGTTCGAATCGACGCAGCTGCTCGGGCCAGATCATCTGGGTGTACTGATCCTCGTAGACGTCTTCGATGCGATAGGTCGCACCTTCGGCGAACTCTCGAAGCAACACCTCCTCGGGAACGTCGATCGTCTCGGGATTCAGCCTCATGAGGCTCGGCAGGACCCGGTGATAGTCGCGTCGCCCGACCTGATCGGGCGTCTGCTCGGACAGCGCGAGTCGCTCGGCCCGAATCTTCGCCAACCATGCGGCCCGCTTCTCGGGATCCCCGATCCCCTCGAAGTTCTCGGAGAGCTGATCCGTCGACGAGAAGATCTCCAACGCCTCCAGCCCGCCATCCAGCAGCGGTTGCCAGCCGCAATTGGAGATGTGCTGGGTCGCGCCGATCGTCATGGCGTTCCGCACCATCCGTTCGCTGATCCCCTCGAGCGGCACCTTCCAGTCCTCTGCAAAGGCCTCATTGAACTCGGGGAACTCCTTGTCCGGTTCGAGTCTCGTGAACTGACGCTCCCGGAGCCCGTGCAGGGCCCGGGGGGCGTATCGGGCGAGGAGGCCGATCCGTCGATTGACCTCGTCGAGACGCCGGTCCAGATCGTCGTGGACCTCGAGTCGTTCGGTCTCGTCGTGCAGGGTGCGGAGCCGGAAGAGGATCTCCTGGACGAAGAGCCAGTCCCCGGACTCGCGGGCGGCGGCCTCGGCTTCGTTCGCCAGCTCGATGAGCGAGACGATGTCCGCGTCGTCGAGCACCGCGTTCCAGTCGTCCGAGAGCGTCTGAAGCTCGACCGCGGCGGTCAGAGCGTCGGTGAGATTCTTCTGCTCGAGGGCGGTCGCGATCTTCTCTCGAGCCTCGACCCGGCCTTCCGCACGATCCTCGACCGTCGCCGCCGCATGGGAGTCGCGAGCTTCGAGGAACGCCTTGAGACTCTCCGCTCGATCCGCATCCGCGGTCGGCGGGATGGCGTCGAAATACGCCTCCATCGACGCCTCGTCTCCGGACATCGCAGCGCCCCAGATCTCCGTCTTCCAGCGATCCAGATCGGAAGGAACCTCGAAGGCCTTGGGATCGTCCTGGCCTGCAGCCGCGGACCACGCCACGGATGCGGCGCCGAAGAGGGCGAAGGGAAGCGTGAGAGACCTGAAGTTCAATAGCATAGAGACACCAGCTAGGAGAAGACTCGACCTGGCCGATCCCGGCCCGGGCGGGGGATCACGTCTCCACCATGGGAAACGCCCCCTAAGGCGTCGCATCGGCATCTTGCCGAACGGGATCCAGCCGACCGGACTGATACCGTACCGGTAACCATGAGTTCGCAGGACCTGGCGGATTGGTTTTCTTATGAGACGCTATTCCCGATGAGAAACCTGACTTCCAGTCGAATCCCCATGCGTGCCATCGCCTGCCCCGCGTGCGGTTATGACCTCCGGGGCTCTCCTGGAATGGGGCCATGCCCAGAGTGTGGCGTTCCCATCCGTCAAGATTCTCCGATCGGCGCCGAGCTCGACATGCATCGCACGATCGAGGCGGGAGGTGTGGAGCGGCTCACGCCCTGGCTCAAGGGAAGCTTCCTTGCGATCGGTGGTTTCCTCGCACTTCAACCCGCTATCGCCGTGGCCGTGGCGGTCTGCATGATGGCGATCTGCATGTATCGAATCGTCGCCGCCGCTCGATTCCTGCGCGGCGGACTCGCGCCGCTGGCATCACCGCGGATCCGGGCGGGCTTCTGGGGGCTCATCCTCTCTGACGGGTTCGGCCTGCTCATCGGTGGTGGTCTCATCGCCGCGATCGAGCTGGCACCGGCGGGAATCCAGGAGAGCGTTCGGACCATCGGTGCGATCACCTGGATGACCACCGCGTCGTTCGGATTGCTCGCGATCTCCTCCGCCGGCGCCAGGTACCTGTTCACCATCGGTAACCCGATCGCCGGAACGATCGCGACCGTCTCGACCATCGGCCTGGGACTCGTCGGCCTGTGCCTGATCATCTTCGTGGCGATCGGGCCGACCTCGCTCGGCCTCGCGAACTGGTCGAACGCCGTTCCGCTGGTGATCTGGACCCTCCTCCTCCTGGGGGTCGCCGGTGCCATCCTCGGCGTCCGCTTCACCTTGGATCAGGTCGGTGACCAGCTGGTCGACGACTTCATCAGGATCGACACCGGGGAACGACAGTTCCCATCTCCCCTCCGCGGGCGTCGCGGTTCGTCCGCCGAACCACCACCGATCCCGCTGGATTCCGGTTGAGCAGACGCCGGCGACGCGTCAACCGAACGCACGCTCCGCGAGATCGATCGCCCGTCCGAGGGCCGCAGCCTTGTTCACGGTCTCCTGCCACTCCGAGGCCGGATCCGAATCCAGCACCACGCCGGCACCGCTGCGACCACCGCTG
>PKCT01000173.1 GCA_002862325.1 Phycisphaerae bacterium | reverse complement strand
ACCATCTCTCGCGACGACTCGTCGAGCTCGACTGGTCGACGAAATCGCTGATCCGGGAGATCGTGCTGTCGCGGACCTACGGCCTCGACTCCCGACCGAAGGACGGCGGTGAGGATGCGAGCAGCGAGACCGACGTCCTCACGCACGGATTCATCCCCCAACGCCGTCTCGAGGCGGAAGCGATTCGTGATGCGATGCTCCAGGTCAGCGGTCAGCTCGAGAGCGCTCCCCCGCTCGGTTCGTCCGTGGCGGTGCTCGAAGGAGTCATCGCTCCTCAACAGACGGATCGGATGATCAACGCCACGATCGATCGATATCTCGATCACCGAAGCGTCTACCTTCCGATCGTCCGAAACGCCTTGCCCGAGTCGCTGGAGGTGTTCGACTTCCCCGAGCCCGAATTCGTCGTCGGCGATCGCGACGAGACCAACGTGGCGACCCAGGCGCTCTACCTCATGAACGCCGAGCGGGTCCAGACACTCGCTCGTGCGTTCGCGATCCGGATCCTCGGGTCTCACGACCGACCCCGGGATCGATTCCTCATGCTCTTCCAGCTCGCGTACGGAAGGGAGCCCAGTGGGTACGAGGTTCGAGCGTGCCGCGACTTCCTG
This sequence comes from Phycisphaerae bacterium, assembly GCA_002862325.1. GTDB lineage: Bacteria > Planctomycetota > Phycisphaerae > Phycisphaerales > SM1A02. The sequence goes on along the minus strand of PKCT01000173.1, from coordinate 7,203 downwards.
CGGCGGGTCGGAGACGCCCACACGGAGGATCGACGAACGAAGCTCGCCGAGGAGTCGCCTCGTGCGCCGAGGCGAAGATTTGCTCAACAGCGCCGCGCCGAGGCGAATGAACAGGATCGACATTCCATCGACCCCGAGGTGGTCGCCTGGACATCCCTATGCCAGACCATCTTCCAAGCAAGCGAGTTCCGAACCCTCGACTGAACGAACGGAGCAGATCATGAACCTGTGCCAGAATCGAATAGCCGCCGGCTTGGACCGCCGAGCCATGCTTCAATCGCTCGCATTCGGCTTCGGATGGACGGCCTTCAACGGCATGGCGGGAGCCCTGCCGAGGATCGACGACCCACTTGCACCCAAGCCTGTACATCACCCGGCGACGGCCAAGAGAGTGATCTTCCTCTACATGAACGGTGCACCGAGCCACGTCGATACCTTTGATCACAAGCCTGCGTTGGCAAATCTGGACGGCACGGAATATCGAAGGAACGCGAAACTCTTGAAGAGCCCCTGGACCTTCAGACCACGCGGCGATTCCGGCCTCATGATCAGCGACCTCTTCCCCGAAGTGGGGAGCCATGCGGACGACCTATGCCTGCTCCGAAGCATGAAGGCCGGAATTCCCGCGCACGCCCAGGCCTCGCTTCAGATGCACACGGGTTCGTTTCAATTCGTACGCCCCTCCATGGGGGCCTGGTCCGTCTACGGGCTGGGGAGCGAGAACGAGAATCTCCCCGGCTTCGTCACCATCAATCCGGGAGGCGGCGGAGGAGCCGGCACCTACGGAAGCGGATTTCTCCCGGCCTCCTTCCAGGGAACGCCCGTCGCTCTGCGACGGAACCAGGATGTCAGCGCCGCGATTCCCAACATCAAGAACAACCAGCACGGGGACGAGGTCCAGCGCCGCCAGCTGACGCTTCTGCGTCAGCTGGAGCGGGAACGCGAGCGTCGGTCGAAGAACCTGCGAGGTCTCGAAGGGGTCCTCGAACAGTACGAACTCGCCTTCCGCATGCAGGCCGAGGTTCCCGACGTCGTCGACCTCGGGACCGAGAGCCGAAAGACGCTCGAGATGTACGGCATCGGCGAAGCCGCGACCGACAACTTCGGCCGACAATGCCTGCTGGCCCGACGGCTCGCCGAAGAAGGCGTCCGCTTCATCGAGCTCACCGCCGGCGGCTGGGACACGCATCGGAACATGCGAGAAGCCCTGGCGGAGCGTTGCACCGCGGTCGATCGCCCGATCGCAGGACTTCTGGCCGATCTGAAGCAACGACGAATGCTCGACGACACGCTCGTGATCTGGGGAGGGGAATTCGGACGCACTCCGTACGCACAAGGCGACGACGGTCGTGACCACAACGCCCGCGGCTTCACGATGTGGATGGCCGGTGGAGGGGTGCGCGGCGGACTCTCGTACGGCAGCACCGACGAGACCGGCGGCGAAGCCGTGGAGGACGTCATGGACATCCACGACTGGCACGCCACAATCCTCCATGCGCTAGGGATGGACCACGAACGGCTCACCTTCAGCCATTCCGGGCGCGACTACCGGCTGACCGACGTCCACGGAAAGATTCACCGCGGAATCTTCGCCGCGGGTTGACGGGGTCCCATCTGACCAACGAAGCAGGGCCACGCCGAGAATGATGAGGACGAGACAGGCCCAGCGACCGCGATCTGACGATTCTCCGAACACGACGATCCCGACGATCACCGTTCCGATCGCGCCCAATCCCGTCCAAACGGCGTAGGCGGTGCCCATGGGAATGTGCCGTGCGACGAGCGCGAGAAGTCCCATGCTGATTGTCATGGTGGACAGGAACAGAACCGTCGCGACCGGCCGACGACACCCATCGCTCAGCTTCAGGAAGGTCGCCCCCGCACATTCGAACAACGACGCGATCAGAAGCAGCCCCCAGTTCACGAGTCCACCCCCTCGGCCCGGCGGGGTACGTCGCGTCGCTCTTCGAACAATCTCAAGCCAACGACGCCGACGATGATGCATGAGAGCCCCAGGATTCGGACCGGGGCGACGGTATCCCCGTGTACGAGAATCGAGAGAGTCGCCGTGCCGGCGGCACCAAGCCCGGTCCAGACGGCGTAGAGGGTCCCAATCGGAAGATGGCGGGCCGCCACACTGAGCGGGAAGAACGCCAGGATCATCGCGACGATCACGACGACGCTCGGAAGCGGGCGAGAGAAGCCTTCCGTCAACGGCAGCGCGACCGCCCAGGTGATCTCCATGATCACCGCGATCCCGACGAACCACCACGCTCGGGCCAAGTGCGCCGAATTCACATGCACTCGATTCAGGCGTGCCGAAGACACGCGGATCTCGATCGTTGCTTCACATGCGGACCCGCGAAAGACGTGCGGTGTTCACGACGAACGCTCAATGCATACCCGAAGATGACGGTCGATCACCAGTCGCTGCCGTGATCGTCTCTGCGCTTGTCACGACCGCGTCCGCGACGACCGGCGTCCTTCTCGAACATACCACCACCACCACCACCGCCGTCGTTGTAGCCACCGCCACCACCGCCGCCGCTGCGATAGCCCCCGCCACCGCCACCGCCGCCGCCACCGCCGCCGCCGCCGCCGCGGTAGCCACCACCACCGCCGCCGCGGAACCCACCGCCACCGCCACCACGGTCCTCACGCGGGCGGGCTTCATTGATCGTCAAGGGTCGTCCATCGAGATCCTTGCCATTGAGCGCCTCGATCGCAGCCCTACCCTCCGCATCGTCCATCTCGACGAAGCCGAAGCCTCGAGGGCGACCGGTCTCCCGATCGGTCACGAGATGGACACGCTGCACTTCACCATGCGCCGAGAAGAATTCTTGAACCTGTTCCTCGTTGGCTGAGAAAGGAAGGTTCCCGACGTAGATGCTGATCATGGCCTTTCGGATCCAGTCTGTTCACCCGATGTTCGTTCTCCGGTCTGAGCCTCGGGGGGAGATCGGACCGGCGCCGAGGACGCTCGATTGCTCGGCGCCGGAATAGTACCAGAGCCGTGAACCTGTCCCAAACCGAGATTGGTCAAAAACCACCTGAGAGGCGATCCTCAGGGGCCGCAGTCCGGGCCCCACGCAGAGATGAGGAAGCCCAGATCCCCCGCCTCGACCAGCCCGTTTCCGTTGATATCCGCCGGACAATCGCCCGTACAGCCCCACTGTCCGATGAGACTGCCGAGATCGGCGGCGTCCACACGCCCGTCCCCGTTCAGATCCTCGGCACAACTTGGATCTGGACCGTAGTAGCTCGTGACGTGCTCGAAGGCGCGCACACCGATCTCCAGGCCCATGAGGCGGCCGGGAAGGTCGTCGATCCAGGGGTGGATTCCGCCCCAGATCCGACTGAGTGAGCATTGGTCGCTGGCATCACGATAGGACACCCACTGGAGCCGGACGTCGACGCTCGGTCCGTCCTCGAACACGAGAAATTGACCCGCGCGAGCGACGTATTCTCCGAGGCCTCCGGGGAAGTACGGGCTTCCCGTGAACGCGGTCAGGAACTCGGCTGCAGCTCGGCTGTAGGTCGAATGACCGGATACGTAACCGGCGAAATTCGGGGTCACGAAGGTCGGTCGCTGGTAGGGCCACCAATCCTCCGCGAGAATCCAACCGCATCCTGCGACGTCTGTCGAAGGATCCTGGATGTAGTCCGGTCCACGCCAGCATCGAACCGCGATCCGCCCGAGATTCGCATTCGCCTTCCCCGCAAGGTGCTCGTGCTGCGCTCCGGACGCGACCGTCTTCGGAGTGATCTCTTCAACGAATCCTGGAACGAGCTTCAGTCCCCTGGGATGAAAGGAGCTCCTACTCGGATCCGACCGTTGTCCGTTCTCCGCCATCCAGCGAATGGCGCTGATCGGTCGGGCGAAGTCATAGAACCCCTTCACACTCCAAGCGGCGATGGAGGCGTCATGCATGCATCCCCCGAGCCCGAAGTAGATCTTCACATCGAACTCGAGCGGATCGATCTCGGGACCGACGCCACCGATTCTTCGTTGGAACGCGGGATGGTCGACCACATCGTTGACGATCGTGAACCAATGTCCCGGTGGCGTCTCCGAATCGGGCCCGTCCGCCCAGAACTCCGCGAGTATCCGTGCATAGTCCGCCCGCGGAACGATCTGCGTCGCGTACGGTTCGCCTGTGACGGGATTCGCGTCGTACCCGATGCCGGCGTCTCCACCCTCCTCTAGATCGTAAAACGCTTCGTAATCCTCCGCCGCGACCGGGAGCGACGCGTTGCCGATCGTGTTCGGACTCACGTCGATGAGCACGCCATCCGCGGGATCCAGATGTGCGGACCACCGCAGCGTGGTTTCGAAGGTCTCCAGAAAGACCTCTTCGTCGCTCGTATCGAGTCTCGGCGGTGCGCCGGGATCGAGATAGACGAACCAGTCCCGACCATCGCGAGATTCAACGGTCCGATGCCGCTCGGTCAAGGCGAACGGCACCACGTCACCCCATTCCGGCCCGAGGAATTCCGGATACCCCTCGGCCACTGGGTTGCCCGACTGATCGATGAAGAATTCCAGGCTCAACGGCTGCCATCGGTCGGGCACCGCCACATCCTGGGTTCCCGAGATTGGTGGGATGAGCGGATCGTTGATAGGCGCGTAGAACTGATTCGCATGATCCGCGATCTCGTTGGATCCATCGGTCACACCGAATACGAGATACGCGGACGCCACCCGATTACCGACGGCGGCCGGGCTGTTCGAACCGTCGTCGGTCGCCGAAGGGTCAAGTCCAAGATCGAGCATCAACGCGTCGTATCGTGGCGACATGGACAGAAAACCCGGCGAGTTTCGAAATCGAAACTGGAGGATCCGGTACATCGCGTACGAGATCGCCGCCTCTCGATCTTCCAATGGAGACGATGACGCCACTTCGTCGATCTCGAACAGCCAGGGTGTCGCTTCCCCGTCGTAGGCGGCCCAGGCGTCCCAGGCCGCCGCAGAGAGGTGGAAGAGGTTCCGAGCGTGCACGATGGGGCGAGCGAAATCGTTGCGTATCGACTCGAGCGCAAGCTCGTTCCACTTACGGGCGACGGAGACAGACTTGTCCTGGGCGCGGCATTCCATGTCCAGCCCGAGGCTCGAGGCGCCAAGGAGCAGGAGGACGACGAGAAGATGACGGGGCGACCGATTCATGCGTCTTTGGAGTGTTCCGCGTCCTGAGCCGTCATCAAACCGATGGTGGAGAAAGGGCGCGAATGACTCCCGAGCATGCATTCGCGCCGTGCGGGCGTGGGGATCAGAACATTCTCGGAACCTATTCGTCGTCGGCATCGCGGGGTTTCAAGGACTCGAGGATTGCCGCCCCCTCGCGAGCAGCGCACATGAGCTCCCCTTCGGTCCACCGAATCGGAAGACGCTCTAACGCATCTTCGATCAACGCGGCGGAGCCGGGACGCAGACGCTCGTGGAGTTCGATCATGACACCATCGACCCGATCGATCCAGTCATCGGCGCCGGCGAACACCTCGACTTCACCACCTTCGATGTCGACCTTGAGCACGTCGAGACGATCGATCCCGAATCGCTCGAGAATCGTGTGCATGCTCATCCCGGGAACCATGCGTCCCCGATCGAGGGCCGGCGACGCGCTCAATGGGACAGCATGAAAGGACCAGCTCGAAGCATCGGGACCGTCGGCGACGACGAGATCGCAATCCTCCGCCCACAGACCGGCATGAAGGCACGTGACTCGATCGACGCATGCCGTATTCCGTCGCAGCAATGCCGCGTTCGCCGCCTCCAACTCGATGGCGATGATCCTGGCTCGCGGGAAACGTTCCGCAAGCACTCGCGTCGAGATGCCGATGTTCGCACCGGCGTCGATCACCGTTAGAACATCCGGTGCCCGCCTCTTCGTCACCGTTTCGGGGGCCGCCCACTGTCGATACACCTCGAAGTCGGAAGAAGGCATACGGACTCGAACCATGGGACCTCCCGCCGGAGCATCCAATCGGACGAGCACTGGTCTGCCCAGGACCTTCGCGAGGGCATGGCCCGACAACGCGCTCAAGCCACCAGACGTCCACCGGATACGTGCTCGTTCCAGCTGCCTGCGGATCGATGTCCCGCGAAACCCCAAATCTCACCTCCCTGGTCCACCACCGTACGCCAGTTCGGTCGACGATCAAAGCCCAAACTCGCCAACTTACCTCGCCCGGACCCCGCGCACCCACCGATCAGTACGGAGGGACGACGGAATATTGAATGCACCCCCCGGAGGCGGAGGAATGTCGATTCACCAAGGAGATCCACCTCGACACCACCGGCCGGTGGCGCCATCATGCATCGATGCGATGTCCCCTCAGAATGCTGCTGTTTCTCGCGATCCTTCCCTCTCCCACTACGAGCGCCGTGATCGTGAAGGACGCGGCCGTCTTCACCGCCGGACGCGACGGATACGACACCTTTCGGATTCCCGCCCTGATCGAAGCGCCGGACGGCACGTTGCTCGCATTCGCAGAAGGACGCGTGGGTGGTCGCGGCGATTCGGGAAACATCGACCTGGTGCTGAAGCGCAGTCGGGATGGCGGCTCGAGCTGGGGCGAACTCGAGGTCGTCTGGGACGACGATGCGAACACCTGTGGCAATCCATGTCCGGTGGTCGACCACGAGACCAGCGTCATTCATCTGCTCGCGACGCGCAATCTCGGGCAGGACACCGAATCGGAGATCATCGCACAGACCTCCGATGGCCCACGTACGGTGTGGACCCTGAGGAGTGAAGACGGTGGCAAGACGTGGTCCACACCGCGAGAGGTCACATCGACCGTCAAACGCGCGGACTGGACCTGGTACGCCACCGGTCCGGGGAACGGAATTCAACTTCGATCAGGCGAGCACGCCGGACGCCTCCTCATTCCCTGCGATCACATCGAAGCAGGTACGAAGCACTACTACTCGCACTGCATCGCAAGCGATGACCATGGAAAGACATGGGGAATCCTGCTCAACGAGAAGTGCGAAGTTTCCGAGCCACAGTCGAAATTCCAGAGATAAGTGGCACGCGGGTCTGACGCCAGAAAGAGAAAGCTTTCCGATCATGCAACTAACCATTTTGCCCACCTGAAAGGTCCGAATGGCCAGAACTCAGCCACCAGCACTGGCCATTTGAAATGGCAAGTCGGCCCTCCTCAGATTGAGGCCACTGCTGTGATGACCGGCGAAGGCTTGGA
>PKCT01000060.1 GCA_002862325.1 Phycisphaerae bacterium | reverse complement strand
GGCGGCCTTGGGCACGTGGAGGAAGGCCAAGCGGAAGCGGGCCCGGATGCGGGCGGAGGCCAGACGAGCCGGTCGACCGATTCCTCCGGAGGCGATGGAACCCGAGCCGCGCAAGACCTTCAAGCCCCGCGAGGTGCTCGAGGACGGAACGGTCGTGTATCGCGCCCTCCTGCCGGAACACGTGATTGGAAACACCATGACGTGCCTTCGCAATCAGGAGTACGACGTGCTCTGGGAGGATGTGGTCTCCGACAACGCCCGTCGCGGTTTCCTCGCCAGTGGGCGGTCCCGCGAGGAATTCGTCAAATGGTGCGTCGCGAATCGGGGCGAATTGATGATGACCCTCAACCGGATGAGCTTCGGCTATTACGGCGGCTCGGACGTCGTGGTGGATCAGCTCCCGAACATGCGATTCAGGGTCCGTTTCTCCCCTCAACTCGAACGGCAGTTCAAGTTCCGGGAGTTGACGATCGTCCAGGAGGGCTTCGGCATGAAGCTCGGCGGAATCCAGTGATCCCCGACTTCGGGCCGCTCAGGCCAGCATGGTCCTCGTCCACAGCCGGTTGAGCCAACCGAGCCCATGCTCGATGCGGCGGAGGATCTCACCCCATGCGATCCTTCGCGGCTGATCCCATTCCGATTCGATCGGCTCGTGGGCGGTGGTCGACGGCGGTTCGGACGGTCGGTATCCGCCCCTCGGCGGTTCGGCCGCATTCGCGGTGCCCATCGAGGCCTCCGCCGAGGGCGGCATCTCGATCACCATCGACGGTTCCGTGACGGGCGTCGTGATGTGGTTCTGTCGGATCTTCTCGACGACATCGAGATCGGGGGAGATCACGGCGCCGAGTACCACCAGAATCACGAGTCCGAGACCGTTCAGGAGCCGCCGGAAGGGCCCGGTCCGCGAGACTGTCTGGAAGTTCGTCTGGTCGAAGGTGTTCATGATCTTCACGTTCTGGAGAGAGGCACTCGAAATGCGAGACGCCGCATGGAGAATCCGCGGCCCACAAGAGTCGTTCGGCGTTTTGGTGCTTTCATACTCGCCCCCAGGACAATTCGACCATGAATGGGGTGTGTACCCCGTGCGGGTGCATCGGTGATCCCGGCCGGAATCAGAACGAGTCGGAGCCGTCTGCATTGCCGAAAAAAACGAGCCACTTCCCTGGGGAAGTGGCTCGCTGGTCGTTTGGTCGCAGGGCGAATCAGGAAGAGGCCGCATTCGCGGGATCTGGCTTCGGCGCGTCGTCGCCGCTGTCGCCACCTCCGTCGTCGTCACCGTCGTCCTCGGAGCGGGTCGCATCGAAGGAGAGATGCTCCTGCTCGGGCTTTCGCGTGACCTTGATGTCGTCGCCCTCCTGGAACTCGCCGGAGAGGAGATTCTCCGCCAGAGGATCCTCGATGTAGGTCGAGAGGGCCCTTCGAAGCGGGCGGGCACCGAAGTCGGGGTTATAGCCCTTGTCGATGAGGAAGTCCTTGGCCACCGTGTCCAGTTCCAGGGTCATGCCCTTCACCGCGAGCCGTTCCCGCACCTTCGAGAGCTCGAACTCGATGATCGTGGTCAGATCCTCCTTCGCGAGCGGTCTGAAGACGATGACCTCGTCGAGGCGGTTGATGAACTCCGGACGGAAGAACTTCTCGATCTCCGCCATCAGGGCGTTGCGCATCTTGTCGTAGTCCTGGACCGCGTCGCGCTTGGCGAATCCGAAGCTGGCTCCGCCCTTGATCATGTCGGCACCGATGTTCGAGGTCATGATCAGGATCACGTTCTTGAAATCGACGTGACGCCCGAAGGAGTCGGTGAGACGTCCTTCCTCCATGATCTGGAGGAGCATGTTGAAGCAGTCCGGGTGCGCCTTCTCGACCTCGTCGAGCAGCACGACCGCATAGGGTCGACGTCGGATCCGTTCGGTGAGCTGGCCGCCCTCCTCGTATCCCACGTATCCGGGAGGAGCGCCGATGAGGCGGCTCACGTTGTGCTTCTCCATGTACTCGGACATGTCGAGGTAGATGAGCGCATCTGCGTCGCCGAAGAGGAACTCAGCCAGTGCCTTGGCGAGCAGCGTCTTGCCCACGCCGGACGGCCCGACGAAGATGAAGGAGCCCATCGGTCGCTTCGGATCCTTCAGGCCAGACCGGGCCTTGCGGATCGCACGCGAGATCGCCCTGACCGCATCGTGCTGGCTGACGACCGTCTTGTGGAGCTCGTCCTCGAGAGCGAGAAGCCGTTCCGTCTCCTCCTTCTCGAGTCGGGTGAGCGGAACGCCGGTCATCTTCGAGACGACCTCCGCGATGATCTCCTCGTCGACGGTGCCGACGGTCTCATTCATCCGCTCTCGCCACTCCTGCTGGATCCGCTCCTTCTCCTTGCGGAGCTTCTCGGCGGTGTCGCGCAGCTCGGCGGCCTTCTCGTAGTCGGCGTTCTTGACCGCTTCGTCCTTGTCGACGGAGAGTCGTTCGATCTTCTCCTCGAGTTCCGCGAGGTCCGGCGGCTTGGTCATACTGCGGAGACGCAGTCGGGCACCGGCCTCGTCGAGCACGTCGATGGACTTGTCGGGATGGACGCGAGCGGGAATGTAGCGCCCGGAGAGTTCCACCGCGGCCTGCAGGGCCTCGTCGGTGATCTTCACCTTGTGGTGCGACTCGTACTTCTCGCGGATCCCCTTGAGGATCTCGATGGTCTGCTCCGCCGAGGGCGGCTCGACGGTGATGGACTGGAATCGACGTTCGAGCGCGGCGTCCTTCTCGATGTACTTGCGGTACTCGTCGAAGGTCGTCGCTCCGACGCATTGGATCTCGCCTCGAGCCAGGGCGGGCTTGAGGACGTTCGAGGCGTCGATGGCACCTTCGGCGCCGCCGGCGCCGACCAGGGTGTGGAGTTCGTCGATGAAGAGGATCACGTTCTTCGCTCGACGGACCTCGTTCATGACCGCCTTGATTCGTTCCTCGAACTGACCGCGGTACTTGGTGCCGGCGACCATCATCGCGAGGTCGAGCACCACGAGTCGCTTCTCGTAAAGGAGATCGGGGACCTCCTGATCGATGATCCGCTGGGCGAGTCCCTCGACGATCGCGGTCTTGCCGACCCCGGCCTCGCCGAGAAGCACGGGGTTGTTCTTCGTTCGTCGGCAGAGGACCTGCACGAGCCGCTCGATCTCCATCTCTCGACCGATGACCGGGTCGAGCTCGCCCTGCTTGGCGAGCTCGGTCAGGTCCCGACCGAAGGAATCGAGCGCAGGAGTCTTGCTCTTGCCCTGGCTGCGACGGCTCGGGTTGCCGCCCTGGGGAGTCCCGGGTTCCGTGGGCTCGGAGCCCTGCTCCTCCGGTTCGACGCCCGCGCCGAGTAGGTTGAGGACTTCGTCCCTCACCTCTTCGAGCTTGAGGCCGAGGTTCATCAGGACCTGGGCGGCCACGCCGTCGTGCTCACGGAGCAGCCCGAGCAGGAGGTGCTCGGTGCCCACGTAGTTGTGGTTGAGATTACGGGCCTCCTCGATCGCGTATTCGATGACCTTCTTGGCTCGAGGCGTCTGAGGAAGCTTCCCCATCGTGACCATCTCCGGACCGCTCTTGACGAGCTTCTCGACCTCGAGGCGAACCTTTCGAAGGTCGATGTCCAAATTCTTCAGGACGTTTGCGCCGACGCCGGACCCTTCCTTCACCAGTCCCAGCAGGATGTGCTCGGTACCGATGTACTCGTGGTTGAAGCGCTGGGCTTCCTGGTTGGCGAGCGCCATCACTTTCCTGGCACGGTCAGTCAAACGTTCAAACATGACGATCTCCAAGGATCCGCAAGAAACAAGGAAGCGGCATGGTACGCTTCCCTTCGAACTTCGGGGTACAGGGAACGGTGCAAGGCCCGTGCCCAATTCCCTCGATATGTCCGTATCGACGCCAGGGGCCCCGGGATCGACTGATATCCAGGTTCCGGCGCACGATTCTTCATGAAGGGTGTTCGCCATGGTGCCGGCCATTCCTGCCATCCTGACGCTTGGAGGCGTGCTGACCTGCATCTCGGCACCTTCGGAGCCGGTCTCAAGGGTGTCCCAGGTCGCCGCAGCCACCGAGGAGATTCCATCCTTGGAGCTGGTCCGGATCGAGCTCGACCCTCCAGTTCGAGTCCCCCTGACGACAGTCGATGGTCGACGGGCGGCCGGGCCCTGGGTCGGTATGACGGTTGAGGGGCTCCAGGCTGCGGACGGTTCAGGGGTTTCCTGGTCCGATCTCGCCGCCGCGGAGCGGCTCCGGGCCGGGAGAAGGGTCGTCGATGGCGCAAACCCCGATTCTCGCCTTCGGTGGGGGCTTTTGGTGGTCTCTCTGAGGGGGATCGAAGACGGCTCGATGGCCGATCGAGCCACGGAGGAGCTCAAGCGGCGGGTGGGCGAGGACTGGCCCCGCTGGGATCGAGCGATTTCGGAGGCGGTGTTACGGCGACGGGCCGACCTCGAAGCACGGACTCGGAATCTGGAGGAGAAACGCCTTCTCCGGATTCCGCCGCACCTGAAGTTCGATCACCCGACACCATGGCCGAAGCTCGACGCGACCCAGTGGAAGACGTTGTGTGAGTCACAGCGACACGCGGCCTTGGCGGCCGTCGACGGGCTCGAGTACGCGTCGGTCGCGACCGGTCGGACCCTCGTGGTCGGGCCGGGTTCGATGGACGAGCAGGGGGCATTCGGCGTGAAGGTCGATCAGCTCCAGGACGACGTGGTCGAGTTTCTGGGATTGCCTCCATCGCTGATCTCGTGGCCCGCACGGATGGTCGTGTTCCGCCCCGCGGACCGTCAGACCGCTCGGGTCCTCGCGGCCAACGTCCACCGTGCGGCATGGCCCGATGACGCAAGGTCCCTGGTGATTCCCTCACCCGACGGGCCGATCGTGATTCTGCCTCCGATCGACGATCCCGCCGAGGCGGACGCCGAATTGGTTCGAGCGGTCGCCCGTGGGGTCCTTCCCTATCTCGAAACCGGGCGTCGCCTTCCTCCGTGGCTGGTCGAGGGGATCGCCGAAGCGTCCGCGGATCATCTCGTCCCATCGCTCGGCATCGATCGAATCCGCCGACCGCGCGCGCATCGGCCGCTTCGCGCCGGGCGAGATCCGGTCTGGATCACGATGCTCCCCATGGATGATCCCGCCTGGGGGCCGGATGGACTCGCGCGAGACGTCGCCCACGTGATGGCGATCCACCTCCGCGAGCATGCTCCGGAGTCGATGGGAACCGTCATTCGAGGGATCAAGGCGGGTGGGGAGACCGACACCGCCTTCCGAGCAGGCGTCGGCATGTCGCTTCCCGGTTGGACGGCCGATTCCCTGGAGTGGTTCCACTTCAACGATTGATCCCGTCCTCGTCCGTCGCCGCCATCAGCTGGGCGAAGGAGGAGGGGGCGGTGAAGCCGAGGACTCCATCCGTGGCACCACCAGCCAACTCACGATGAACGCCGCGGCGGCCAGTCCCAGTGCGAACAGGTAGCTCCGATCGACCCCCGGCCCGTAGTCGGCCATGTCTTCGCCACCGACCGCCCGGATCATGGTGGCGGAGATCACCACGCCGATGTTGCCGGCGAGGATCATCGCGGTGAGAAGTGAACCGCTGGCCAGCCCGACCTTGTTCCGGGGGATGGTGGCGATGCCTCCGGCCTGGGACATCGACCAACCCCACGAGCATCCGAATCCGACGATGAGCAGACCGATCGCGAGCCAGGGCGGCACGTCGGACATCCAGAACACGACGCATGCGATGGTCTGGATCGCGGTCGCCAAGAGGAGCATGAATCGGGTACCGACCCGGCGTTGCACGACCGGGCCGAGGAATCCCGCCATCGCCACGGGCACGCTCATGTAGAGGAACTGGAGGCCCGCGGTCATCGCATCCTCCTTCCGAATCTCCTGGAGGTAGAGCGTGGTCGCGAAGATGAGGACGCACCAGCAGGTGTTGCTCAGACTGCCGCCGAGGAGGTATCCGGCGAAGGTGCGGTTTCCGAGCAGTCGCAGGTCCACGATCGGCGAATCGCAGCGAAGCTCGCGAAGGGTGAAGAACGCCGCGAAAACGATGCTGGCGGCTCCGAGACCGCTCCAGACCATCCAACCGTGCTCCGCGATGAACGACACCGCGATCGATAATCCGCCGATCGCGAGGATCAGGAGCAGGACGCCGAGCAGGTCGACCCGGCCCGTGGCGTCGGGGTCTCGACTCTCCTCGGACAGAAGCATCATCAGCACGATCGCCACCACCGAGATCGGGATGTTGACGTAGAAGACCCATCGCCAGTCGACGAGCTCGGTGAAGACGCCTCCGAACACGGGTCCGACGGCCATCCCGATGGTCGCGACGCCGGTGAGGAACGACATGAGGCGAGGCAGACTCTCGCGATCGGCGCTGGCGCCGACGACGGCGGTTGAGAGGGGAAAGAGGAGTCCGCCGCCGATGCCGAGGGCGACGCGGGAAATGATCAGCTCGGTGACCGATCCGGCGGCGCCCACCCAGGCGGAGAACCCGCCGAAGAGGACCACGCCGAGGAGGAGGAGACGCTTGCGGCCGAATCGATCGCCGAGTGGACCGGCGAGCGCGAGCACCACGCTGAAGGAGAGGATGTAGCCGGTGATGACCCACTGGAGGCTCTCCGCACTCACGTCGAAGTCGCGGGCCATGCTCGGCAGCGCGACCGCGGTCGCGGTGTAGTCGATCACCACCAGCATCTGCGAGACACCGGCCGCGAACACGAGGCCCAATTGCTTCATTCTCGATTCGTCGTGCGCCGACGCGTGCTGGGTCACGCCTCGGCCTCCACCACGCGGCCGTCTTCGATCCGGATCACACGGTCCGCATACGCCGCCACCTTCGGATCATGCGTGACCATCACGATGGTGAGGCCCGCGTCGTGCCGCACCTTGAGGAGGTCGAGGATCTCTCGCCCGGTCGATGCGTCGAGATTTCCGGTCGGCTCGTCGGCGAGAAGGATGCCCGGCTGGTTCCCCAGCGCCCTAGCGATCGCGGTTCGTTGTCTCTCGCCTCCCGAAAGCTGGCTCGGCCGATGTTTCACACGGTCAGCCAGGCCGAAGTCGGAGAGGATCCCTCGAAGTCGTTTCGCCCGTTCGCTTGTCTGCAGTCTCGCTCTTTCCGCGATGGCCTGGACGATCTGGAAGACGACGATGCCGAGCGCGGCGCCGACCACCGCCCAGGTGACGCTGAGCACCGCCAGCTTCTCGGGGGTGGGGGCGTCCGCGGCGGGGAGCACGCCCGCGCCCAGGAACCATCCGCTCAGTCCGGCGATCACGGCGCCGCACATCGCCGCCGCGAAGGGCAACGACGCATGCAACCAGCGTCCAGGGACGATGCAGGGAAGCATCGCGTTCTCGAGGACCGTGAGCTCCGGTAGCAGGTGGTAGAACTGGAACACGAAGCCGATGTCGTGGTTTCGGTACCGGTTGAGCGAAGCGCCTCGCAGGTGCGAGATGTCCCGGCCGCGATGGACGAGTCGCCCACCGTCGCGGTCGGGGCGGTCCAGTCCTCCCAGAAGGTGGAGGAGCGTGCTCTTCCCACTGCCACTCGCGCCGAGGATGGCGACCCATTCACCGTCCTCGACCTCGATGCTCGCGTCCTTGAGGACCGGAACCTCGACCCGTCCCATGCGATAGGTCTTTCGAAGACCGTGGGCCTCGAGAACCGGGGGGCGAGTCGCCTCGACCGGAGATTCGGTGGACGTCGTGCTCATTCGAAGCGCAGCGCCTTCACGGGGTCAGTGTCGGCGGCGCGGGCCGCCGGAATGGATGCGCCGAGCACGCTGAAGACGATGGCTCCGGCCATGGCCGAGGCGACGAGCGTCCGGCTGAACG
>PKCT01000218.1 GCA_002862325.1 Phycisphaerae bacterium | reverse complement strand
CTGGACGAGGAGGCCGACGCCTTCAAGGGTGGAACCAGAGGTCGTGGCTGCGAAAGCACCGTGTCCGGCGCCTCGTACGCGACGAGCGAGATGACCATCGACGCCACCATGATCTCTGCCTGGGATCGAGGCTACGACGATCAGGGGAATCAGGTCTGGGGAGCCACCGCGGGGCCGTACCTGTTCCGACGAAGTCCCTAGAAGGATCGCTTGAGGGCCCTTGCGGACACCGGTCTGCACCGAGAACCCTTGATGCGAATCCGTGTCGTCAGCCGTTCCAGGTGGTGAGTTCCGGCCCGGTGTAGGAGGCGAGCGGTCGGATGATCCGATTGTTCGCGTGCTGCTCCATCACGTGTGCACACCAGCCGGTGATGCGGCTCGCCACGAAGATCGGGGTGTACTGGGGCACCGGGATCCCCATGGCGAAGTAGGTCATGCCGCAGGAGAGAGAGACGTTCGGGAAGATGTTCTTCTCTCGAAGCATGATTCCCTGGACCTCGTCGCCGAGCTCGAACCACCTGGAGGACTCCCGGTTCTCCTCCGCCGCGTACTTCAGACCCCACTCGCGGAGAATGCCCGCGCGACGGTCGAAGTTTCTGGGGACGCGGTGCCCGAAGCCCATGAGCTTCCGCTTCTCCTCGAACGCCCGCTGCATCCATGCCTCGACCGTGATGTCGCCACCCTCGGTGTCCCGCATGATGTCCTCGAGCATGGCCATGGCGGCTTCGTTCGCACCTCCGTGCAGGTTGCCTTTGAGCGCTCCGACGCCACCGCAGATCGCGGAGTGGAGATCCGAGTTGGTCGACGCGATCGTCCGGCACGTGAAGGTGGACGCGTTGAAGTCGTGTTCCGCGTAGAGGATGAGCGAGACGTCCATCACCCGTGCCGCGATGTTGCCAGGCTTCTCACCGGTCATGCACCAGAGCAAGTTGGCGGCGTGACCGAGCGCGGGGTCGGGGCTGATCGCCGGCTTGCCTTCGAGCGCACGCTGATGGATTCCGATGCAGGTGGGAATCTGGGCGAGCAGTCGCATCGACTTCCGGAGCTCGGCGTCGGGCCCGTTGTCCTCGCACTCCGAATCCAGGTGCCCGAGCAGACTGATCGCGGTGCGAAGTACGCTCATGGGATGGGCCGAGGGGGATTCCCCGGCGATCCGCACGATGGCGTCGGCGACCGATGCGGGAATCTCCCGCATCGACACGAGATCCCCCGAGAACGTGGCGAGCTCGTCCGCGGACGGCTTGTGCCCGACGAGAAGCAGGAACGCGACTTCTTCGAAGGTGGCGTTGGCCGCGAGATCGGCGATCTCGTACCCGCGGTAGATGAGCTGCGTCTGGTTCACAGAGCAGATCTGGGTGTCTCCGACGGTTTGTCCGGCAAGTCCTCGGGTATCGGTGGCGGTCGGGTACACAAGCGTCCTTTCAGCGGTATTTCTACCTTGAATGGGCCGAAATCCTGGCAGGTCAGATCTCCGTCTCAACAGGCGATGGGAGATGCACTCGATCGTTCCTGCTGACAACGCGTCTGCCGCCTGAAGGTCGATGACGAGGGATGGCTCGTCTCGGAGGTCTTCGCGTTCCCGGCGGGAACGAATCCTTCGGCTCACGCGTGGAGGGCGCCCGATTCCCCGACGACGTGGACCCGCCGCTGCCCGAACCTCGCGGCCGATGACCTAACGACGCCCGTCGGGGTAGAACCACTCCTTGCCCGGTTCGTAGTTGAGAAGCTCGTAGAGCTCCGCTCGAGTCTGCATCCGGTCGAGCGAGGATTCGATGGTTCCGGACTCCTTGAGATCACGAAGCCCCCTGACCACTTCGCCCATGGCGAGACGCATCATGCTCAGCGGATGGATCACCATTCGGTAGCCGAGATCCTTGAACCTCGCGACCGGGATGATGGGGGTCTTTCCGAATTCGGTCATGTTCGCGAGCAGAAGGCCAGGCGATCCCTTCGCAAAGGTTGCGAACTCCTTCTCCGACTGGAGTCCCTCCGGGAAGATCGCATCCGCACCGGCCTCGCGATAGGCGTTCGCGCGGGCGATCGCATCCTCCATGCCGGTGACGTGGCGAGCATCGGTTCGGGCGATGATCATGAAGTCCGAGGAGATCCGGGCCGCTTCCATCTTGTGGAGCTTCTGACAAAACTCCTGGGCGTCCACAAGTTCCTTGCCGTCCAAATGACCACAACGCTTCGGGAAGATCTGATCCTCGACGTGCAGGGCCGCGGCTCCGGCCCGCTCGTACTCGACGACGGTCCTGATCGCGCACTCGACCTCGCCGTAGCCGGTGTCGGCGTCGGCGATGACGGGGAGCATCGACGCGTCCGCGATCTCCCGAATCGTCCGGCAGACTTCGATCATGGTCAACATGCCGACGTCGGGGAAGCCCGCCACGTTCGCGGTGGCTCCGCCAGAGACGTAGGCCGCCCGGAATCCGGCGTCTCGAACGGCCCGGGCCACCAGCGCATTGAAGGCACCGGGGACGCTGACGACGTCCTCTTCGACGAGTGCCCGGAGTCGGGCGCCGGGATGGGACCCAGAATGTGACATGGGATTCGCTCCAGTTCGGGGACATCGTAGCGAGATCGAACCGGAGCCCTCGCCTGGAGCCGAGCGATCAATCCAGAGGTGCGGGCTGCCGCCACTCGAAGAGCGTCTCGCCATCGATGCGAATCAACGTCGCGGAGAGATCCCGCTCGCCGTCCTCCTCCACGAGAATCAACGCGCCGACACCCTTCTCTTCGAGCTGGCCGATCATCCGTTGCGTGACCGGCCCCCCGCTTCGACCGCCATCCTTGTACAGCATCGCCAGAATGATCGCCTCGATTTGGAAAGAGATGCCACCCAGAAGCCCCTCGCCTCCTGCCGGCTCCCATCCGACGCTCACGACTGATTCCTCGATTCGATCCAGGAACTGATCCACCTCCGTTGGGTCCAGGGACTCGTGGTCGTTCAGAGAGATCACACCGCGCAGATCCCCCGGAGGTGGCGGGGTCGGCATCGTGGATCCATGCAGACCCCCTATCCCGGCGTCCTCCAGCTGCCACGCGTTCGCGTCCCATGACCAGGTCAGGCTCGTGGCCGGCAGATCGACCGAAGCGAGGGATTCCGAATCGTATCGCCAAGCTTGAGCGACGAAGAAGGCGACCACTGCGGCCGTGAACACCATCAGCAGGAACAGCCCGGCCCCGATCGAAGCGGTGCCCGGCCCCTCGGTTTCACGGACCGGAGCGGAGGAGATGACGCTCCGAAGATCGGTCGAGATTCCTCTCCCCGCATCCTCGCGGTAGGCGCCGGTCCACCAGTTGACGACGGACAATCGGGGACGAGATTGCGTCGCCACCGGCCTCCGGCCCCGGAGTCGCGGAGTTCGGGACGAGACGGAGGCGACGGAATCGACGATCGCATCCTCGGACTCCGCGTCGACACCACCGGCCACCGACGGGAGCGACGCGGGAGTCACCGCCCATGGATCCGACTGTGCCGCCACGAATCGAAGATCCCCGAGCATCTCGGCCGCCGTGGTATAGCGTCGGTCGTAGTCCGCCATGGCCCGACGAACGATCCAACGCAGCGCCTCGGGCGAAGGACGACCGAAACGGCTGAGACCTCCGTGCCCCGGGAACGTGTTCTCCAGCATGTAATAGAGCACCGCGCCCGCCCCATAGACGTCGAATCTTGCTCCGTCGACCTCATGGACCTTCACCCCCTGCATCGCCATCCGCACCATCTCCGGATCGCGGAAGTATTCGGTCCCATGCGTGGTGAGCGTCATGGCCGAACGGAGGGACGTCACCAATCCGAAGTCGACCAGATGAGCGACACCGTCGTGGACGATGATGTTCTCCGGTTTGACGTCCTTGTGCCAGAGCCCCTGCCCGTGATAGCGATCGAGGGTCTCCAGGAGATCGATCTCGAAACCCAGCACATCCCGCAGTGCGGTACCACGCAGCCCGTCGTGGTCGACTCCGCCTTGGTGCGCACGCCGAACGACTTCTCCCAGATGGTCGCCGGCGTGATAGGGCATCGCGTACCAGAAGCTGCGTTCGTCGAGTCGATGATCCAGCACCAGCCCCAACGAACGTGCCGCATCGAGGGACCGACTCTCGCGAACGATCTGAGGAAGTGAGCTCCCGCCGACCAGATCGAAACTCTTGATGACGACTTGCGGCGGCGCACCAGCCAACGACGCCCGCGTCCGCTCATCCGGCGATGCGATGTAGAGCCTCGCGCCGGAACCGCCGGGGGGGAGCGTGCCGACGACCTCGTATCCGGGAAAACTCACACCGCCTCGCGACGGAGTGCCGCCGGCGGCCTTCTTCGAGCTGGGCATGTCGGTGGGCCCCTCGTCCGGAACGTGTGGTACTTCATGCACGAGACCGGGCTGGACGCCATCGAGGAACAGCAGTCGCTGCGGCCGACGCACACAGAGCGAGTGAGCCGCCCGTCCCAATCTCCTTCCACCTCGTCTCAGACCGATGGCGTAGTAATCGACCCTGTCCCAGCGACCGAACATGACGGAGATCAGGATGAGGGGAACCATCGCGACCGCGGCGATCGCCCCGGCGAGCATGCGAATGACGTCTCCGATGCCTCCGAACGCGAATCCGCAGATCCGGGAGACGATCGAGATCGCGGCCTTGCCGGCCACGATCAGGAACAGCACCAGCAGCGTGGCCAGAATGAACTGCAGGAAGATGGACGCGAAAGTTAAGATCATGGTCGACACCCCGTGTGGCACGATTTCGAGATCGGCCTGCCCTCCCTCACCTGCCTACCGCTCGGCGAGGCGACGTTCGTCGTCCTCGACCACCCGACTGTGCGCGACGTAGATGTCGCAGATCGCTTCGTCGAAGAGGTCGTCCCCCCCGGCTAATCCGGCGGAGTCCACTTCGGCCGACTCTTCGTCGGTGAAGCTGTAGAGCGTGACGACGTCCTCGACGTGGGAACGGATGCAGTCCCGAACCCTGCGCAGGTGCCGGGAGACCGTCGGTTCGCTCATGCCGAGCTGCGTGGCGACCTCCTTACCCGCGCGCCCTTCGAAGACCCTCATGCGATAGACCTCGAAGTGAAGGAACTCGGAGTCCTTCTGTGCAGCCCGGATGGCCGCGTAGATCTTCGCCTGGAAGATGGCACGTTCGTACACCTCGTCGGGAGTGACGCCGTAGGAGACTCCCATGTACGCCTCGTCGAGAGACGCCGGCCTGCGACCCCGGCCGCGCTTGATGGCGTGCCGCCGATCCATCTCATCGCCCAGAACATGCTTGGCGATGGCCAGCAGCCACGTGCTGAATCGAGCGCCTCGGGTGGGATCGAAGCGGTCGATCGACTTGGAAAGCGCGGTCAGGGTGTCCTGGGTGAGATCCTCGACCGTGGCGGCCCCCACGCTCCCCCTCCCCCACCGAAAGAGCTGATTGCGAATCACGGGGCCGAAGACGGTCCAGAGCTCGAACCAGGCGGTGTCGTCCCGATCACGCAGCCTCGCGACGAATGTGGTGGTCATGGGATTCATGAGGCTCATGCCTCCTTCATGGGATTTATCCGGCCCACATTTCATACGGAGCCGAGCGTATCCCCCCCAGGACTCCGTTCAATCCTACCTCCCCGACCGGCGGAGCCCTGCGTGAAAGAACCTCGAAGGTTCTCCGAATCATCCCTTCGACACCCCGGCCCGAACGGCCGCCCGATCAGGTCGTCGAGGACGACCGACGGCCATCCACGGTCCGGGAGCAACAGGAAGGAACCCACCATGTTCAGCTTGTCACGCTGCGTCATCAGGTGGGGGTTGATCGGGGCGGCCGGCCTCGGTGCCCTCGCATTCGTTCTCGGCCCGGATCGAATCCACGCAGGTTTCGACCAGGCTCGATCCTCGCTGCAGAACCTGACCGACGACTTCGTAGAGGACCCCGTCGCGCTACGCCGCCAGCTGGCGAATCTCGCGGAGAAGTACCCGGATCGCATCGCCGAGGTCCGGTCGGAGCTCTCCGACATCGATCGACAACTGACCCGCCTGGATCATGAACGAGAGGTCGCGCAGCGCGTGGTGTCGATGACGAACGAGGATCTCTCAGACATTCGAGTCGCGATGGAGTCGCCCCGAAGCGGGCACCGCACCATTCAGATCGGCGACCGGTCGCTCGAACGATCGCGAGCCCAGCAGGAGATGCGACGGATCGCGACGATCAGATCGACCTATCACGACCGATTGAACAGCACCCAGGTGCAGGCCGAGTTTCTCGAGACCCAGAAGAGCAGGCTGTTCGAGATCCTCACGTCGCTGGAGGAGGAACAGACGCGATACCAGGCCAAGCTTTGGCAGCTCGACCGGCAGATCGATGCGATTGCGCGGAACGAGAGGCTCATCGAGATGACCGAGGAGCAGCAGGCCATTCTCGCCGAATACGACAAGTTCAAGAACGTCGGAAGTCTCGATCAACTCGAATCCAAGCTGGCCGAACTTCGGACGATTCAGGAGGCCCAGCTTCAGTCGCTCGCGAACCGCGAGACCAACTCGCAGTACGAGGACGCCGCTCTGGATCAGATTCGACACGAATCACTCGACCTTCATGAGCTCGATCTGGACTGGATAGAGGTCGATCAGATGCCGGAAGATGAGGTTTCAGAGCCCCTGGCCCGACGCTGAGCCCGCGACTCTCCGGTGATCGAAGAACGACCATCTCCAGGCTCAAGCCCTGGAGTTGGTCATTTTTGCGCCAAGAGGGGGCGTCCCAGAGCAAGGTAATTTCGAAAATTCAATCAACTTGGGATGACAGAGCCGATTTCAGTGACATGTTCAGAGAGTCTCGGGCGGTTTCTCCTTCCGCACCGAGCAGGGAGCTGGAATGGGGTTAACCCCTATTCCAACAAGGATTCAAGGGTGCGGGAACACCTTTGGATCACGGTACGGTCGGTGCGGGAACACCGGTCGAACCAAATTTAGCCTCGTGTTGATGCGGGAGCATCAACGGGGTGTAGGGTTGGGACTCAGGAAGCGCCGCTCGGGAAAAGGGCACTTGCTGCGCGGCGATCCCGGAGACCAGGCATGGGAACGCCAGGACTCCGGTTCTTGAGGGGCAGAGGTGCGCAAAGCAACTCTTCTTCCAACTCCACGACCTAGAGGCTGAGGGAAAAGGAGGTCGGCCACGACCCTTACGGACGTGGCCGACCTGTTTTTTGCGCCGACCTGCTGATAACCACCGACGCGGATTGGACGGTGAGGCATGTTGACGACGTGGGGCCACGAGCACCCACCACGCCGACATCAGGCCCAGGCTCGCTCCACCGTCGCTCCGGGGTAGTACCTCTGAAGAATTTCTCGCGTTGAACCACCGGCACGGGCCATTGCCTCCGCACCGTATTGACATAGACCGACTCCATGCCCGAATCCAGAGCCTCGTACCAAGAGCTCCGAGCCGCGCCGTGCGACCTCGAAGTCGGCACTGCGAACCGGGCGTCCGGAGCCGGTCGAGTTGAGCAGCCGCTGGAGCTCCGGTGCCGTCAGGGTCACGGGCGTCTTCAGTGAACGGGACCGGATGGCGAATCGCGTTGGCCGGCCGGATCGCAACCTTTCGGCCACATCGATCGTGAGCGGCCAGCCGATCCGGGAAAGCGCTCCAATTCCACGGCGCTCGCCCCACGCCTTGATGGCCTTCACTACCGCGGCCCCCGACAGAACCGCCTCCCAGGAACCGTGGTTACCGAAGGTCCTGCACCCACACCGCTCTTGGGCCTTGCCATCGACGTCGAGCGGGCGGATCGCATTCACCGGATTCGGCGAGATCGCGTCCAATGCCCGAGCCGGCCGCCCCCCGCACACGCTCGCACACTCT
>PKCT01000021.1 GCA_002862325.1 Phycisphaerae bacterium | reverse complement strand
TCCGAGTCCGAGTCCTCGAGCAGCTTCACGCGAAGTCCTCGCTTCAGGGACTCGAGATCGACGCCGTTCTCGCGGGCCCACACGGCACCCTGGAGATCGGTATCGCTGGGAAAACGCGACGCCTCGAGGAGCAGCGCCCGGACTTCAACATCCAGTCCAAGGGATACTGAAGACCACAGTAACCGCCTTCGGATGGAGGGGTCTTCGGGAAGGAACGTGCGCGCAGCCGTCCAGATGCGGTGAGCCCGTTCCAAGTCGCCCGACCGCACCGCATCGTCGCCGGCCTGACGAAGGAAGGTACCGAGTCTCTTCGGCAGTATGACTCCAAGTCCGGCCCAGGAGGGCTCCCATCGTTCGATGAGCGATCGACGAATTCCCGCGGCGAGCTGGCGTCGGTTCAAGTCGGCGAGAAGTTCCGTGATGCTGATCCAGCCGGCGAAACGAAAGACCTCCTCGTCGGTTCGATCGACGGAACGAATCAGAATCGCCATGGCATCGTCGTACCGCCTTCGCTGGATCAGCCCCTCGATGAGCGCGGGTTCCCAAGCGGGTGGAAGCGTGTCGTCCAGGGCAAGCAACCAGAGCACGGAGACCATCTCTGAGACTCGGCCGAGTCGACTCAGCGCATCCGCGATGGCGACCCGCACCTCCGGAGCGTCGACTCCTGACGCCTCCCGAAGCCAACGAAGCGAATCGCCGGGACGGCCGGCGGCAAGCAGGGCTCGGCCGCGGACGTAGGCTCGAATCTCCGCGTTCGACGGGTCGCGAGAGGGTCGAACCTCCCGCGCAGGTGGCATCGGGTACCCCGTGCGAAGAGAGCCTGCGAACTCGTCAAACGTCGCCGTCGGAACGACGAGCGATCCGGACTCGATGCCCTGGATCCAAGCGGGACGGGGCAGGTTCCGCCTCGAGGGTTCGTCGTCGCCGGTCTCCTGGGGAGCTCCACCCACCGACGCGGGGGATGTTCGAGTGGATTCGCCCTCGGACGGCGTGGACGTGCGGGTGGTACAGCCGACCATCGATGCAAGCGTCATGAACCAGACGGCCGCGATGATTTTCGCGACGCATAGACCGTCGCGTCCTTCGGACCCGATCGACGAACGGTGGTCCGAGCTCCGGTTCACCCGGTCCGCGACTTCCTGGCCGAGGCCTTCTTCGCGCCGGTCTTCTTGGAAGGCGACTTCTTCGCCGTCTTCTTGGAGGACGACTTCTTGGCTGCGGCCTTCTTGCTCGAGGTCTTCTTCGCTGGGGCCTTCTTGGCCGGGGTCTTCTTGGCCGGGGTCTTCTTGGCCGAAGTCTTCTTGGCGGACGTCTTCTTGGCGGACGTCTTCTTGGTGGGGGATTTCTTCGCGGCAGCCTGCTTCTTCTCAGGGGCCTTCTTCGCTGGGGACTTCTTCGTTGGGGACTTCTTCGCTGGGGACTTCTTCGCTGGGGCCTTCTTCGAAGCAGGCTTCGGCGGCGATTCGACTTCGATCTCCTCCTCGACGACCTCCTCGACGACCTCCTCGACTCGCGGAGGACGATGCTTGCGCACCAGACGGGTCATCACGCCGTCCTGCCAGGCCTTGTCCACCGCCGCCTGCATCGCCGCCATGGCCGCGACTGCGTCGTTCGACTTCACGGAGCTCGCGAGCCAACTTGCGATGTCTTCCGGCTCGGCAGGCTCGGCGATGACGCCCTGATCATGCAGGAGTGCGGAAATCTGATCGTCCGCGGGCATCGCATGCACGTCGAAGAGGATACGGAGGAGACGAGCGGCAACGAAGGCGTTCATGCCATCCAGCCCCTCGATCTCGGCCTTGATTTCTCGTTTGCCCTTGTCCTGAAGGTGATCGAACGAGAGGTGATGCCGGGAGAGGTAAAGCGCGTGGAGCGTCTCCCGCAGACCGCGCAGCCGTTCCTCGATCCTCGGATATCGCTTACCGATCACCGATGCAGTCTCGTGCGGCAGCGAGACTCTCAACTCGTTGAAGTCGACCCGGGCCGCGAGGAGCTTCTCCATGGCGGCCGAAGCCTGCTCGGAATTGGATTCCCAGAGCAGCCAGGCGTGGACCATCACCGCGACGCCGTCCTCGGCATCGACAGACTCAGGAAGACCGTGACGATCCTCAGTCGACTTGTGCTTCTTGAGGAACGAGGCGAGCTTGGTAGGGTTGGCCCACTTGGTCTTCACGATGGATTCTCCGATGATCCTGAGGGTTCTGATGAATCATGATCTCGAGTGGATTCCGGCTGATCTCCGAGCCCCTCGCGAATCGCATCGTCGAGCGAGGCCGCGTGCTTGAGTGAATCGTCGATGCGAAACTCCAGTTCCGGAACCTTACGAAGCGAAGTCTGGTCGCGGACCTCGCGTCGCAGGATTCCGCACACACTGCGAAGTCCGGCCAGGGTCCGCTTCTCGTACTGGGCCGGCATGACCGACACCCTCACGATGGCCGATCTCAGATCGGGCGTCACTTCGACCGCGGTGACCGAAACCAGGCCTCGAATCCTCGGATCCGCGAAGCCGCGCACCAACCTTTCCTGGATGATTCGGAGCAGTAGCGAGCCGATTCGATCCGGACGAATCGACTCCTCTTGGGCGGGATCTACGAATCGACGTCGGCTCATCTCGTCAAAGCGTCCGAGCAACCGCGATGGTCTTGTAGCACTCGAGAACGTCACCCTGCTTGATGTCGTCGTAACCGTCGATCTTCATACCGCATTCCATGCCGCTCTTGACGTCCTTCACGTCGTCCTTGAATCGCTTGAGCTGCTCCAGCCGGCGATCGTTCTCGACCACGATGCCGTCTCGCGTGACGCGGATCTGGGCGTTCCGCTCCACCGTGCCATCGGTGACGTAGCAACCCGCGATGGCGCCGACCTTGGTGATCTTGAAGACCTCGCGAACCTCCGCGTGTCCAAGGACCTCGAGCTTGAGCTCGGGATCAAGCAGACCGGCCGCGGCCTTGGACACGTCGTCGGTGATGTCGTAGATGACGTCGTAGAGGCGGATGTCCACGCCCTTGGTCTCCGCGAGCTGACGGGCCTTGGGCGTCGTGGTGACGTTGAAGCCGATGACGATCGCGCCGGTCGCCTCCGCGAGCGTGACGTCGCTCTCGTTGATTCCGCCGACCGCGGAATGCTTGACCGAAACCTTGACCTCGTCGGATCCGATGCGTCCGAGCACCACCTTGAGGGTCTCGACCGAGCCCTGCACATCGCCCTTGACGACAAGGGGAAGGTCCTTCTTGGTGCCTTCCTGCATGTGGTCGAAGATGTTGTCGAGGGTGACCTTCGGGGCGGCCAATTCGCGTTCTCGCTCGATACGTCGCCGCTCCTCGGCCGCACCTTCGGCCTCTCGGAGGCTCGGGACCACGAAGAACCGATCGCCGGCATCGGGCAACTCGTCGATGCCGCTGATCGCCACCGGGGTCGAGGGGCCGGCCTCTTCGGTCCGCTTTCCGTGATCGTTGACGATGTCCCGGACGCGACCGAAGCCTCGACCGGTGACGATGAAATCGCCCTTGTGCAACATGCCCTCCTGCACCAGCATGCGGGCGACCGCCCCACGCCCCTCCTCCACCTGGGCTTCGAGCACCGTTCCCTCGGCATGACCGGCGAAGTCCGCCTTCAGCTCGAGAAGGTCCGCCTGATAGTCGAGAATGTCGAGAAGTTCCTGGATCCCGTCGCCGTTGATGGCGCTGGTTCGGACAACCTCGATCTCACCTCCCCATTCGGTCGGGTTGAGTTCGCGTTCGGCAAGTTGACCGAGAATCCGCTGGATGTTCGCATCGGTCGCCTCGGCCTTGTCGATCTTGTTCAGGGCAACGACGATCGGGACGCCAGCGGCCTTGGCGTGACTGATCGACTCCTCCGTCTGCGGCATCACGCCGTCGTCGGCCGCCACGACGAGTACGACCACGTCGGTGACCTGCGCACCCCGCGCCCGCATCGCCGTGAAGGCCTCGTGACCCGGCGTGTCGATGAAGGTGACCAGTCGTTCTCGATCGCCCGCGTGCACGGGCACCTGGAAGGCGCTGGTGGCCTGGGTGATCCCTCCGGCCTCGCCCGCAGCGACGTTGGCGTGACGGATCCGGTCGAGCAACGAAGTCTTTCCATGATCGACGTGCCCCAGGATCGTGACGATCGGGCTGCGCGAGCGTTCGTCTCCGCGGTCTCTCGCCGCGAATCGCTCCTCGATCAGCTCGGCGGCGGACTTCGCCTCCTCGACCTGAAGCTCGATCTCGTACTCCATCATGATCTCGATGGCCTGCTCGGTCTCGATCGCCGAATTGATCGTCGCCGGAGTCCCCGCAAGGAAGAGCTTCTTCACGATGTCGGCGCCCTTTACGCCGGTCGCCGCCGAAAGATCCTTGATCGTGATCGGCTCCGCGATCTTGACGGGGCCCGTCGGCTTCTGCGGCTGGTTCGCGGTACGGCCTCCACCGCCCTGTCCGCGCTTCATGTCCTGGCGATTGCGACGGAAGAAACCCTGAGAGTGCTTCAGCGCCTGATCTCGTTCGAGCATGTCCTGCGCCCGCCAGGGCTGAAACGGTTGATCCGTCCCCATCCCGCCCGCACGACCGCTTCGCCCTTCGTTGCGCCGGGGGCTCCTGGTCTGCCCGCCTCGAGCGTTCCCTCGGTTGCTTCCGCCTCGACGTCCCGAGTTGCCGTCGCGATCGCCGCCCTCCGAATCCATCATGCCTCCGGCACCACCGCCTCGGCGGGGACCGGAGCTGGACATCATCCCACTCGCTCCTTGGGACGTGGACCGCGAACGAGGCTCACGCACCGGATCCGGAGCCTCGACGCGAATGACCTTGGGACCGCTGAGCGAAACCTTCTTGGGCTGCTCGAGCTTCTTGCCGGCGGGGCCGACCGTCGGGCGATCAGGCACGTTCATCTTGGCCGCGGCGACGGACGAATCGCTCGAGTCCGGCGTCGCCGCCTCCGAATTCCCGCCGTCAACTTCGCCGGAATCCGAATCGACCGCGATCGGCGCCTCCCCGGCGGGAGTCGCGTCCGGAGAATCTTCGGCGGCCACCGCGGGAGCTTCCGCCGGCGCTTTGGCCGGCGCCTTTGAATCGACGACAGCGACCGGGAGCACGGACGGTTCGGGCAAGGCGGTCGGTTCGGGCGACGGCTCCGGAACAGCTTCCTCCTTCGGCTTCGCCTTGGCCTTGGCCTTCTTCGCCGCCTTCTTGACCTTCTTTCTCGCTTTCTCCACATCGACCGGCGCGGCGGTCTCCACCGCGGTAGCGCCACCATCCGATTCGCCCCCGCCGAACCATTCTCGAATGGTGTGGGACAGCCCGATCGAAACCGCCGACATGTGGTTGGTGATGTCGGGAATGTCCTCGGCCTGACACTTGGCGATGATGTCCTTGCTCGACACGCCAATCTCCTTGGCGAGCGTGTGGACTCTGAGCGTGGTGGTCTTCTTAGCCACTGGGGTCTCCTGGGTTCCTGAACTGCCCGAGGTCAGGCGTTACCTTCATCCGAATTGGTCGAGGGCGTGGTCTCGTCTCCCAGCAAGGTGTCGGCCGCCGCCTCCGCCTCCTGGTCCGGCGTTACTTTGGGGGCTTGGGCAACATCGCCCGTCGCCGCCTGCGATCCACCGAGAATGGAAGCCACTGCGGACTCCGCCTCGGCATCCGGGGCGGAGAGGATCGCATCCGCCGCGTCGTCCTGCTCGGCCTGCTTGGCTTCCGCCTCGGCCTTCTCGCGTTCCTGCTGCTCGGAGATCTCGTGCGCCTTCTGACCGCAACGCTCTACGATCTCCATCGCCAGTGCCTCGGTCATGCCGAGCTCGTCCATGAGGACGCCGTCGCCGACCTCTTCGACGTCGAAGACGCTGATCATGCCGAGAGCACCCATGCGGTCCAGCGTCTCGTCCTCGACCCCCTCGATCTGACGGACCGTCGATTCAAGAATTTCGAGCCCCTTGGCGAACTCCTCCGGAGTCAGGATGTCGATGTCCCAGCCGGTCAGCCTCGCCGCCAGCCGAACGTTCTGTCCCCGCCGACCGATCGCGAGCGACAACTGATCGTCGCGCACAATGATCGTGGCCCGGCCGAGCTCGAAGCAAAGGCTGACTTCGTCGACCTCGGCGGGTTTGAGCGCGTTGGCGATGAGAACCTGGCTGGACTCGTTCCATCGCACGATGTCGATCTTCTCGCCGTTGAGTTCGTCGACGATGTTGCGAATCCGGCTTCCTCGGACTCCGACGCACGCGCCGACCGCATCGACCTTGGAATCGATCGAGCTCACCGCGAGCTTGGTCCTGAAACCGGCCTCCCGAGCCATGGCCTTGATCTCGATGACCCGCTCGTTGACCTCCGGCACTTCCTGTTCGAACAGTCGTCGAATGAAGTCCGGATGGGAGCGACTCAGAACGATCTTCACCTGATGCCCCGCATCCCGCACGTCGAGGATCAGGCAGCGAACCCGGTCGCCGGGATGGAACTGCTCGCCTGGAATCTGCTCGCTGCGCGGCATGAACCCCTCTGCCCGGTCGATCTGCACGACCAGCGCGCCACCCTCGTAACGCTGCGCTGCACCGGTGACGACTTCGCCTTGGCGCTTGGCGAACTCCTCGAGCAGGCTGTTCCGCTCGTCTTCCCGGAAACGCTGGATCATGACCTGCTTCGCGGTCTGGGCGGGGATGCGACCCATCGAAGCCAATGGAATATCGACCTCCTGCCCCTCTTCGTCGTATCGCCACAGACGAATCTCTCCGGAGAGCCGATCCATGTGGCAGCCGAACTCCTCGGTGTCCAGGCTGTTGAAATGCTTGCGAGCCGCACTGACCATGGCTTGTTCGAGATCTTCGAACAGCAGCTCCCGGTCAATGTTGCGATCACGGGCGATGGAATCGAGGATGCGAAGGGTTTCAGCGTTCATGACGTTGGGTTGTCCACATGCGGCCCTGGGTTCGGGACCAATTGACTGAGTTGCTGGGATGGTGAGTTGGTGGGTTGGTGAGTTGGTCGGTCGGTCGAAGTTCTGCGAAGAGCCGATGGCCGGCTCCGGAAGGGGCGGTCGTGCATTCGAGCCTCGATGGCCATTGAACGAGTCTGGCCAAACGACGAATCGAGCCACGCGTTTCGATGAAACGCGTGGCCCGCCTGTCCGTCGACGCGACGCGGCGTCGAAGGAATCCGATCTGGAACGGAGCCTCACCTCATGGGGTGGAACTCCGCGGGGCGGCAATCAGTCCGTGGGCGGAACTCGCATCTCGTGATACGAGCGAGCACCAGGTGGACGTTCTCGGAGAGCGGGTGGCTCACCGAAGACGTCCGATGGAGATCTGGTCCGATGCAGTCATTCGTGCACGATCCAGTTCGAGGGCCTGAAACCGCCCCGTCCGATGATCGTCAGACGGGGTCCCGCACCCGGTCCGCCGAGTGCGATCCATAAGGATACCTCAGAGTCGAAAGTACGGTCAACGCGAAGGCGGAAGCAGGCGACCCGTCAGTCACCTGTCTCTCGAGTATTATCGGGCTCAGACGCGGATTCGGTCTCCGGGCCCCCATCCTGACCCTGGACGGCCGAATCACAGATCTGAATGGCTCGTTGCCCTCGATGCTGTCCCAGGGTGGCTTCGAACTTGGGCCGGCCCTCGATGCTGACGCTGATCGGAGCGGTTGCCGGGAGATCGGTGGTGATGATGTCGCCGATCTCGAGTGCCTCGAGTTCCGCCAGCGTGATCGTGGTCTTCGCCAACGTCGCCTCGATCTGGATCATCGAATCGTTGAGCCGCGAGACGATGGCAGGGTCCGCATCGTCGCTCGCACCTCGCCCGGAGACGAACCAGGTCTCGGACCCGAGATCCTCCATGACCGGTTCGATCACGTTGTAGGGCATGCAGAGACTCATCGTCCCGGCTCGGTTGCCCAGCTTGATCTCGAAGCCGATCACGACCACGACTTCGTTGGGAGGGACGATCTGCACGAGGTG